>CAYOOS010000499.1:0-3568 GCA_964405585.1 uncultured Acidobacteriaceae bacterium
AGAGAAACTCGCCTCTTCAGCAAGTTTCTCCCGGAGCCAAGATACAAGCGGCCGCCTTCTGAGGCGGGCGCCTTTCTTTTGGCTTATCCCTTTCTCGCCCAGCCAAGGAAACATATAATGCGGAACTGAAGTCGAATCCTTGAAATGAAAATACCGCCGAAAATTGGACTACTTACAGCTGCGGTCTTACTTCTGCCAATCAGCTTGCTTCAGCTTGGCCATCTGATTCGCTTTGGGCACTTCTTTCCTTTCGGCTTGCACGCGGACGTGACCGTCAGAAAGGTAGATTATGGAATCGAGGGCGTTACCAAGGCATACGAAGCCAGATTAACAAACTATGGAATTACTCCTGCAAAGGCAATAGCGTGTGATTTCATTGACGACACCATGTCATACGGCACCCTAGTTGGCTCCCAAGTCCAAAAATGGGACCCTTCCGCAAATAAATGGGAAGACGCGTTCAAAGCCGAAAAATCCTCATTCTGCCGTCCCTACCCACTCGGCATGATAGAAACTCATGTCATTACAAAGCGACTTTGGTTTCTTCAAAGCATCTCTGCTGGCGAAGAAGCAACAGCAGCAAGAGATATATTCGCAATTGGAGACAAGGCCAGATTCCTTGTGTTTGCTGCGGACGACAACGCTCTTCCCACGGTTGCATTTTCGATCGACGAACACCCGATCACATCAGGTGTGCCCTACAGAGTTCGCCACTGAATTGAACATCCAGCACCGGCGTACGAGGCCAAAATCTGGGCTGCTCTTCTCTAACTCTTCTCCTCACACTCAGCGTCTTTGCCTCCTCTTCACTTCTTTCTCTGTGCTCTCTGTGTCCTCTGTGGTGAAGCTTTCGCTCTCCAAATCTTGCCGGAGACTCAGGACCGGCAACCGGTCCTCGCCCTCAAGCCCCGCTCTTCTTCCCCACATAATCCCGGAACCAAATTCGCTTCCCTTCCGCGATCGCCTTATCCCCCAGTACCACAGACACCGCCTCCGCCCACCCTGCCTTTTCGTCCGCCTCCGGCCTTTGATTCGTCAATATCCCCCGCACAAACGATTCGCAAGCCAGAAAATTTGCGTTCCCCTCCACATCTTCTGGAAGGGGAACCGCCTCGCCCTTGCCACGATATGGCATCTCCGGCATATAGCTCGCTCCCGTCATGACGCCATGACCAATCAAAAGCCGTGTTACCACCGAAGCCTTCAACTTCCTTGCCTCGGAGTACAGCATCCCGTCGCCTTCCGTCAGTACCGCGCTCCCTTCGGTTCCATACACGCGCAACTGCGCACCTTCCAGGGCGTTGGTCGTCATTGAGGAAAATAACAAAGTTTGCCCGCCAGGGTAGCGATACGCCACCTGCACGTTGTCGTAAGTCTCCCGTCCGTCTTTCCAGTAATCGATTCCCCCGCTACCTACCACCGATTCCGGATAGCCCCCAAAAATCTGATTCGCGAAACCAATGTGATGCGAGCCCAGTTCCGCCAAAAGTCCCAGCGAATATTCCTTGTACATCCGCCAGTTGATCAACCGTTCCAGCTTTTTGTCATTCGGATCCGCCACCGCGCGCCGCCAGTTGTTGTTGCGATGCCAGCAGGCATTGATCTGCGTGATTTGCCCCAGCTTTCCTTCCCGAATCAAGCGCAGCGTATCGCGGTACCAAGTCGCATAGGTATACTGCAGCCCTACCTGGTAATGCTTCCCCGTTCGCTTCACCGCCTCCACAATGCCGTCGCATTCCTCCACCGTGAACGCCATGCTCTTCTCGCCGTACACGTGCCGCCCGCTCTCAAGCGCCGCGATGATGTGCTCCGCATGCAGCGAAAGCGGCGTAGCCACAATCACCGCATCAATGTCCTTCGCGGCCAACATCTCCCGGTAATCGCGGTAAACCGGCGTCTCTTCCCCGGTAATTCCCCGCCCCGCCGCAAACCGTGGCTCGTAAACGTCGCAAAGCCCCGTAAACCGCGCTCCCGGCACGCGCAAAAACGTTCGCATCAACTCCTGGCCGCGGCTCCCGACACCAATAATTCCCACCCGCACCTGCGGGCCGGAATACGGCGCCACGCTCTTCGGAGCCTCCTTGCATCCCGCCACCAGCAACGCTCCAGCCAGCGCCCCCGCGGCATTTCCCATGAATTTCCTGCGATCGATTTCGCTCATTGCGTTTTGGTTTTCCTCTCTCCGTCGCCTGTCAGACTATCCCCGCAGTCTCCCATGCAGCCGGGCCAGTTCCAGGGCACCACCTGCGGTGCATCAATTTTCCCCGTAACCCATAGCCCCGCCACATGCGGAAAACTCGCCAGATACTTCGCGCCCTCGTCCGTTCCCATCACGAACATCGGCTTCGAGAGCGCTTCCGTCGTGGTTCCATCCGCGGCGATCACGGTCGTTTGCAACATGCCTTCAACCGGCGCGCCCGTCCGCGGGTCCATGATATGGCAATACGAGCGCCCATTCAGTTGAAAAAACTTTTCGTAGCTGCCCGATGTGGAAAGCGATTCATCCTTCAGCAGCACCGCCGCAATCGTTTTGGATCGGTCCCCGGGCTTCGGCACGCGCACCACCCAGCCTTTTTCTCCCGGCGGCGCGCCCATCGCATACAGCGTGCTCGACCCTGCATCCACCATCGCCACCTTCACGCCCGCCGCGCGCAGTAACACCACCACGCGATCCACCGCATATCCTTTTCCGATTCCGCCCGGGTCCAGCTCCATCCCTAGCACTGTAAAATGCACTCCGCGTGTTGCCGCGTCCAATTGCACTCTCTCCCATCCGGTTTTTTCGCGCGCTTGTTCCAATTCCCGCGCCGTCGGATAGTGTCCCTGCCCGCGAAAAAATCCCCACGCCCGCATCAGCGGTCCCACAGTGATGTCGAACGTTCCACCGCTTCGTTTGCTGTACGCTAGGCAAGTTTGCAGCAGCGAAAACACTTCCGGGTCAGTCGTCACCCACTCGCGTCCCGCCAGCCGGTTGATTCGCGAAAGCTCGCTCTCCGGATTGTAATTGCTTAATGTCGCGTCCAACCGCGCAATCTCATCAAACGACGCCTCAAACGCCGCATCCGCCTGCCCTTCGCTCTCCGCATACAAATAAATCGTGAACTTAGTCCCCATCGCCTCTCGCGACTGCACATACAGCTTCGCCGCAGGCGCTGGCGCCATCTCCACCGTCAGCAACAAAAAACACACCACGCCGACAAGCGCCCATCCTCCCAGGCGCGTCCCCCCACTCCGTTTTTTCAAAAAGGATTTCACCGCAAGGCGTCCGTTCCCCAAAACTCTCCGGCCCTTCTTCTTCATCCCCACCGCTTAAGCCCCGGCCAGATCTTCTCCAGCGTCCCGAACTTCGCCCCCCGGCACAAATACACGTCAAAATGCTGATACGGCATTGACAGCGGATGATCCACCGTCCCCACCTTCTCCACGCTCTCAAACAATTCCGCCAGCCGCTCCGGCCGGTCGTTCATGATAATCATGCACTCGCCTGTATAGCCTCGCGGTCCCCAGTAAAAATAGTTCTGGTGCCCGCTGATGGCGTTAGGCAGTCCCATCTTTGCCCCAAAAAAAT
>CAYOOS010000500.1:0-3565 GCA_964405585.1 uncultured Acidobacteriaceae bacterium
CTTACCTTAATTCAGCCCCGGAAGAGATACACATCCGCGAAGCGCTTAGCGAATGCGTGGCGACAATTTTGAATGCCGTGCGTGTGGCGCTGGAACGCACACCCCCCGAACTTTCCGCGGACATCAGCGATCGCGGGATTGTGCTGACGGGCGGCGGGGCGCTGCTGAAGAACCTGGACAAGCGCATACGCGAGGAGACCGGGTTGCCGGTGTCCATTGCGGATGATCCGCTGGCGTCGGTGGTGCTGGGCACGGGCAAGATGCTGAGCGATTTCAAATTGCTGCGCATGGTTTGCATCGATTGATGCAGTTTTCAGTTGTAAGTTTTCAGTTTTTAGTAAAGAGATTTCAAACGTTTATTCCCAGCCTAAGGTTACGGAAAACGATCTGACATGGTGGCGATTCCTTCAAGACACAGGTCCCTGGCGCTGCTGGCGGGCGTGCTGCTGGTACAGATCATGATGCTGGCGGTGCAGATCAAGCGTGATTCGCGCGGGCGGTTGATCCGCGTGTGGGCAGTGTCCGCGGTGACGCCGTTCGAACGGAGCGGGGCCTGGGGATTTGGACGAGTGAGCGGGGTGTGGCACCACTATTTCGCGCTGCAAAGCACGGTGCGGGAAAATGAAGCGCTGCGAATTGAGAACGACTCGCTGAAACTGGCGATTTCCGAACTACAGAGCAAGGCGGCGGAAGCGGACCGGCTGGGGTTGCTGTTGCACTTCAAGGCCATGAATGAAAAAACGGCCATGGTGGGCGCGCGGGTGATTGGTGCTAGCGCAGGCACAGCGAGCCGCACGATTGAAATCGACCGTGGAGAGCGCGACGGCATTCACCGCAACCAACCAGTGATTACGCCGGATGGAGCGGTGGGCAAGGTGATCGAGGTGTACCGGGATTCGGCGCAAGTGCTGCTGTTGACGGACAAAGACAGCGGGGTCGGCGCCATGCTGGTGGATTCCAGGATCCAGAGCCCCGTGGGCGGCACAGGCGAACTCATGCTGACGATGAAGTATGTGGCCGCGGAAGACACGGTGAACGTGGGCGAGAAGATCGTAACCAGCGGCATGGACAAGATTTTTCCGCGCGATGTGCCAGTGGGAACGGTGCTGGAGGTACGACCAGGGACGCCGTTCAAGCAGGTTCGTGTGATGCCCGCGGCGAAGCTGGACCGGCTGGAAGAAGTGTTCGTGCTGCTGACGCAGGAACCTCTGGAATTCCCTGGGCAAGCGGACTCTTCTAATAGCGCGGCGGCGCCGAATGTACCCGCCGGAGCTCCCGCTACTCCACCGGCTGCGTCACCAGCGGCGGTAAAGCCATGAACGATACCTTTGAGTTGCGCGGCGGCGAGACGCACATTGAGGTGCACAAGTTTTTCCCTGGCGCGATTGCCGGCGCGACGATCGTGGCGCTGACGCTGCAAGCAATGTTTCCCGTACATTTGCCGAAGCTGGATATTCTGGACCTGCCGCTGCTGGTGACGATTTATTTTGGGTTGAGCCGGCGCAACCCTTCGACGGGTCTGCTGCTGGGCATGACGATTGGGTTGCTGCAGGACAGCTTGAGCGGGCCGACCGTGCCGCTGGGACTTTACGGAATTGCGAAGACCGTGGTGGGGTACCTGGCGTCTTCGATTGGTGCGCGGCTGGATACGGAACATCCCCTGGCGCGGTTTTCGTTGACGGTGGCGTTTTTCGTGCTGCACCAGGCGGTGCTGGTTTTGACGAGGCGAGTTCTGCTGGCGGAGCCGGAACCGTGGTTCAACATGCATCTGGCGATGGCGGCAGGAGTGAATGCGGTGCTGGGCGTGCCGCTGTTTTTACTGCTGGACCGGCTGCGGAGATCGTCCTGACCCTGGCAGCAGTACTCGCATACAATTCGCCTCCAGAAATCCCGGCACTTATTGGCTCCGGATGGGGTCTAATAGGTTTTGAGAGTCACTATCACCCCGATGACTGCCAGACTCCTCAAATCGCGTTTCCTTCTTCGAATCCTTTTTGTCCTGCTTCTGTTTGCTTCCATCATTTTCGTTACTGCGGCGACGTTTCGGCTGCAGTCCTATTTTTTTACCCGCAAGGTTCAGTCGGTTTTAAGCCGGATGGGACAGATACAACTTGATAAGACGAGTCAGGCGGAAGTCGCCGCCTTGTTGCCCGAGCTAAAACCGGGTACCCAGCCGAACTTCTCAGTCAGCGGAGAACCAGACGTGCAATGTCCCGGCGAGGCATGTTATGCGCTCCGCATCGACAATTGGACGAGTGGAATAATCGCTAGTTTGCAAGCAAAGCTGGGCTACCGTTTTCATTGGCTGCCTGAAGCAATCTATTGGCTCGGTCACCGCTTCTTGCTTTTTGCGCCGTATGTTGAGATTCGGGGTGGAACGGTTTCTCGGTATGAATATTCTCTCTGGGTTGAAAACAAAGAATTTCACGCGAGCAATATTGTGGTGGTCGAGGTCCTCGGAGCCGATCATGCGGGCTTTCCAAAGTATTTTGGATTCATGAGTAACGATGAGGTGACTGGAGGGTTCAGGATAAGAGTGGCCAGCAACAAGCAGACAACGAGCATGTTTGTTGCCTTCACGCCGGACGCTAAACCTGAAGACGTTAAGAACGCGTTCGATGTGCATCTGGACTGTGTATGGAATGCCCAGGGGTGCTGGGCGACCAAACAATTGTTGCCTGCGCTTTGGAAAACCAAGATGGAGCCGAAAAATCGAAAGTGAGCTGGGTTCCTCTTCTCAATGCGCGAGGAGGAACTGCTTGAAGTGGTCGTAGTTGGTGGACATGGGGAGAGAGAGCTTTGGGCGATTCAGATATTCAGCTAGGCGTGAGGGGAGGGGAGGGGCGATGCCAATTCCCTTCTGGACGATTTCGGCGAATTTGGCGGGATGGGCGGTGGCCAGGACGAGGCCCTGTGACGGTTCGGGATGTTGTTTGCGGTACGCTTCCCAGGCGTGAATGCCAACCGCTGTGTGCGGGTCGCTGATGTAGCGAAAACGATCCCAGACGTTGTGCATTTGTTGCAGAGTTTCTTCGTCAGTGGCACTTTGGCCCCAAATTTCCTTGCGGACATTTTCCAGGCGATTGCGGCATAAATCCAGAAGGCGTGGAAAATTGTTAGGATTGCCCACGTCCATGGCGTTGGAGTATGTGGCAACGGCTTCGTTCGGCTTGTATTCCCCGCTCAGCAGATAGCGCGGGACCGCGTCATTAGCATTGGTGGCGGCGATAAATCTCGAAACCGGCAGACCGAGGCGTTTCGCGAAGAGGCCTGCCGTGAGATTGCCAAAATTGCCGCTGGGCACGGAGACGATCAGTGGGACGCTGGCCACCGGCAACTGGCGGTAGGCAGCGACGTGATAGAACATTTGCGGCAGAAGGCGCGCGACGTTGATGGAGTTGGCAGAAGTGAGGAAAGCGTGCTGGTTGAGGGCTTCGTCGGCGAAGGCCTGCTTGACGAGACGCTGGCAATCGTCAAAGGTGCCGGAAACTTCGAGGGCGGTGATGTTTTCGCCGAGCGTGGTGAACTGTTTTTCCTGGGCTTCGCTGATGCGTTTGGAGGGATA
>CAYOOS010000501.1:0-3557 GCA_964405585.1 uncultured Acidobacteriaceae bacterium
CTTTTCTGTTCGACTTGTACGGCGTTCATTGATGACTCCTTTCGATATAGTGCCCATTACATATACGTCGTCCAGAAGCGCGACGACGAAGTCTATTGCACGAAAGCATCGATCCGCACCAAAGTATTGGTTGAACATTGCGGTCAAGAGGCGCATCCCATCGCGCACTCCAGAATACTGCGCGTTCTCCTGATGGTCGTTCACCTTGAGAAGACTCCTCCTACGAGTTGCTGTTTCGCGGATCGTCTTTCGCGCTTAGGTATTCCAGACCAAGCGGCCCCATCGCGGTTACTTGTGTGACGTACTCGCTGGATTTCGCCCAGTGGAAATGGGAAGTGTTGCCAGGGAGTATGATTACGGCGCCGGGCGGATAGGCTTCCAACTTACTCGCGTCAAACTCATCACCCAGTCCGATATAAAAGATGCCGGAAATAACGGTATACACTCGATCTTCTGGGTGCTTGTGAGGCATCAGCTTCTCGCCGTGAGGCACTTTGACCCTGATGGTGTAAGGGCCGGCCTCCGAGGGCTGACCCACGAGGACAGCGAGCCGGACGGCAGGTGGGAACGCCGGAAACGGCTTCCAATCGACATCTTCGGACAAGATGGTCTTGAGAACCTCCTGCCCCGGTTGGTGAGGCCGGACTGCGCTTTGCTCAACACGCTTTACGGCGGTGGCTTTCTGAGACATACAAACCTCCTTCGTGCAAAAAATGCAAAACATCACCGCAAACTTTTGAAGCAGGCTCGCCAAGATTCGCTGCAAACCGCTGCCGTCCTCCACGATCCGGAGTTGAGAATCACGCCGGGCGCCGACCTAGCGCGCGAGCTGGCCCAGGTAGAAACCGAGCTGCAATGGGAGGTCGGCGTGGGAGGTGAGCACCATCAGTATTTTCATGATCCTTCTTCTTTGTTCCTGTCGTGCTGCATTCCAAATGAACCGGGCTGCTGAATAGGCATAACACCAGAAGTCCGCGGGGCAAACAATTGGACCATGGTATCGACGATACCTTCGTATCAAGTGCGCAGAAGGAATCTTCCTGCCCTTCGATCGATTTTCAGGACTAGCTGGATGGAGAAAAGCCTTATGCCTCAGGCGTTAAGACACTGCAGTCGATACCAAAGTATCACCAATACCATCGTCCAATTGATTCGCCGGAGCACCTCGGGTGTAATCGTTCCATCGCGGCGATTCGGTCGGACCAGCTAGATTGCAAAGAACTTGTCAGGAGAAATAGGAAGAGCCGAAATAGACCCCAATGGTCATGAGAGAACAACAAATCCGGGCAGTTGTTTGAATGAGGACATGGGGAACGATTACCGCGAGCCTCCCGTGGCTTAATAGCTTTGTGCACGGTCCGACACCTCGCCGGCCCTCTAGCTAAAATATTTAAGGAAAGGATGGCAAACACATGCCGGAAGCAACCTGGAAACCCCACGAGAAACACGGACGGCTAACGATGCAGAGCGACTTACCCGACAGCGTTTACGCGTTTCCGAAGCAGCGTAAAGAGCCCCTGACCGACGCACAACATGTGCGTAACGCGGTCGCGCGGCTCGATCAAGTCGTCGACGTCTCCGATGCCGACCGTGCTTTGGCGTTTGCAAACATCGAGAAAGCTGCAAAGCACTACAACGTTAATCTCACGGAAACGTCCTGGCACGACTTGGGCGTTCATCCTCAAGAGAATAGAAAAAAAGCTGCCGCCAAAGGAGCTGTGACGCGCAAGCGCCGAGCCCGGAGCTAAGAATCCGCTGGTCAGAGAGTCTGTTGGTGACTGCTCGCGCACCTCGCAAGGAGATGAAATATGAAAGCAATTGTTGTCCACCAATATGGCGGTCCTGAAGTACTGAGGTTTGAGGACTATCCTGATCCAGTGGCCGGTCAGGGCGAAGTGCTCGTGCGGGTCGCTGCCACGAGCGTGAATCCGATCGACTACAAACGACGTGCCGGGTTGACGAAAGACTTTTATCCCATCCACTTTCCGGGATTGATGGGCGTGGACATCGCGGGGACAGTCGTCACCGTTGGGCCCGGAGTGGAAGGCTTTTCCCGGGGCGACCAGGTGTTTGCAATGGCGGCGGAAACATACGCCGAGCTTTGCGTTGTGAAAGCCGCGATTCTGGCGAAAGTTCCCAAGGGACTCGATCTGATCCAGGCGGCGGCTTTGCCGCTTGTGACGACGACTGGCAACCAGCTCATTTCCGCTGCCGGGATCAAAGCGGGCCAGGCGGTTCTCGTCGCAGGTGCTGCTGGAAACGTCGGGCGTTCGGCGATATTCACTGCGAAGCAACGGGGCGCAGTCGTGATTGCAGGGGTGCTGTAGAGCCAGATGGATGGAGCGAAGACTATCGGCGCAGATCAGTTGGTCGCCACCGATGACGACAATGCGATTGCGAATCTCCCGATGCTCGATGCGGTAGCCGATACGGTCAACGGCCAGACTGCGGAAAAATTGATCGCCAAGGTCAAGCCAGGAGGAGTGTTTGCTTCGGTTCTCGGGGCGCCACGGAATGCGGAGACGTACCCAACCGTAAAGGTGGTACCGGTGTACGCGACAGCTGATGCAAATACTCTTCTGTTCATGGCCGAGGCCGTCCGAGATGGCAAACTCGCGATCCCGATCAGCCGAAAGCTACCACTCAGTGAAGCGGCCGAGGCTCAAGCAGCGGCAGAAAAGGGTGGTATCGGGAAGATCTTGCTGGTGCCTTGACATTAATTCTTACGACGAGAAGGGTTTGGAGAGCTTGCCCCCGACGGCGTCAATCATTTTGCGCGTACCAAATTTTCAGCCTGACGAGTACGACCTACATCAGTTCCGGCAAATGATCCCACGAAAGCAAGGTGAGTTTTGGCATTTAACAAAGGTTAGCTTGGTACGGAGCGCGGTCGTCTTCGGGAGGAAGAATGAACGCTGGAAGAATCCATTACTATGGCCCGCCGAACGCGATTGTGATCGACGAGATTTCATGCCCGACGCCGGGAGAAGGCGAGTTGGTAGTACGGGTCGCTGCTGCCGGGGTTGGTCCGTGGGACGCGCTCATTCGCGAGGGAAAGAGCGTTGTGCAACTGTCCCTCCCGATCATTCTCGGGTCCGATTTGGCGGGGATTGTCGACTCCGTGGGAACAGGAGTCATTCAGTTCAAGCCGGGCGACGAGGTTTTCGGCGTCACAAACAAACAATTCTGTGGCGGTTATGCCGAATATGCGGTGGCGTCGGCACAAATGGTAGCCGCAATGCCGAGGGCGTTGAGCTTTGTCGAGGCGGCGTCCGTGCCGGTGGTGGCGGTGACGGCGTATCAGATGCTGTTCGACTATGCGCAGATGAAGGCAGGCCAAGCAGTATTAATCCACGGAGCGGCTGGAAATGTTGGTGCGTATGCGGTGCAACTGGCGAAGCAGGCAGAACTGCAGGTTTTCGCAACCGCTGGGCCTGCCGAACTCGACTATGTTCGCGGCCTCGGAGCCGAGATGGTCGTGAACTACAAGACTACAAAGTTTGAAGATGCCGTGCCCCCCGTCGATGCGGTACTCGACACGGTCGGAGGAGAGACGC
>CAYOOS010000502.1:0-3556 GCA_964405585.1 uncultured Acidobacteriaceae bacterium
GCTTTATAGATGTCGACGTCCCAGCCTTCTCCAATCCTCATCCGTACTGTCTCGCGATTCTCTTTCAGCAGCTTGCCTCGCAGAGGCACCTTGATATCGCCCAGTTCCACCTGCAGGACAACGGCATGGCCCAGCCAGTTCGTATACCCGGTGTTCATCAAGTCCCCCAGAGCTCGGCTTGGACTCCGTATTGCGAAGGCTAGATTCGCGTATGGCTGGGTGTCCCGCAATGGTACAGCCAGGTTAGCGCACTAGTATTTCGGTACTGCCAGCGCCTCCCTTCCTCTTTTTTTTCAACATTTCCACTTGGGTACTTTCGTACCGACGCTTCGGGACGCCCGTCCCATCGCACCTTCCCCGGCGCAAATGGGATTCTCTTCCCCGTGACGAAACGCCTTCATCCTGCCTCCTTATTTGTTCCCGGGCCGGCGCTGCGCCCTGGCATCGGTCTGGCGCTCGGCGGTGGTTTTGCCCGCGGCTACGCGCATCTCGGTGTTCTTCGCGTGATGGAAGAGCAGGATATTCCCATCTCCTGCATTTCCGGCAGCAGCATCGGCAGCATCCTGGCGGCCGCCTATGCGAGTGGCACACCACTTCCTCATATCATTGCCAAGTGCCGGGAGATACGCTTCCGTGACTTTGCGCGCTGGCGCGTGTCGCGTTTCGGCCTGGCAAGCAACGAGCGCCTCGGTGCCCTGGTTCAACGCTTCTTCGATTCCAAACAGTTTGAAGATCTCACGATCCCCACAGCGATTGTCGCTACCGATCTCGGTACCGGCGAGCCCGTCATTTTCCGTCAGGGCAGCTTGTCAGAAGCCATTCGCGCCAGCTGCGCGTTTCCGGGTTTGTTCGAGCCAGTCATGCTGGGTACGCGCTGTCTCGCGGACGGCGGGCTCGTCGCACCGGTTCCCACCCGAGCTGCCAGGGAATTGGGCGCGGAGCTTGTCGTGGGTATATCCGTTGGATTGCACGACGGCCATCGCGGCGCACCCAAGAACATCTTTCAAGTAGTCAGCCGCGCCGTCAGCGCCGCTCAGAAGCACCAATTGGAGGCGTGGGAGCGTCACGCCAACCTCGTTTTGCGCCCCGATGTGCAGTCCCTTGCCTGGGACGATTTTGAGCGCATTGACGACGCCATCGAAGCGGGTGCTGCTGCCGCTCGCAGCGCTCTCCCTCAGATTCGCAAGCTTCTGGTACGCCAGCTTGACGCCCATTCCGAGCTTGGACGACAGGGCGAACTTCTTCTTGCCGAGGCGCTGCAATGATCCGCCCCGCCTGGTGGCTCCTGCTGGTTTGTACGATCGTCGTGCTCTGGCAGGAATGCGGAGAGAATCTGGGAGTTTTCTGCTACCGTATAGTATGGGAAGGGATTACAGGTCTACGTGCCCGCGCGCTCTTCCCCATCCCCGTTTTCGTAAGGACTGAGGCCGCTTGCTGCAATCCATCCTTCACTTCCTGCACTCACTCTACGACCCCGAAGGGCTTAAACAGCTAATTAGTTGGGGCGGTCCCGCACTTGTATGCACCATCGTATTTGTAGAGACTGGGCTCTTTGTGGGTTTTTTTTTGCCAGGCGACTCCCTGCTCGTCACTGCCGGTATCTTCGCTGGGCAAGGCGCAATCCCGCTTCGCTGGTTACTGCTCCCCGCGATCCTCTGCGCCATTGCGGGTGATCAACTGGGCTACTGGATTGGACGTTCAGCTGGACCAGCACTGTATCGTCGTGAGAACTCGTTCTTCTTCCGTCGCAGCCACCTCCTGCGCGCTCATGAATTTTATGAAAAGTATGGCGGCCGAGCCGTAATTCTGGCGCGCTTCGTTCCCATCGTGCGTACCTTCTGTCCACCGGTCGCCGGCGCTGCGGCCATGCGTTACTCCACGTATCTCATGTATGACATTTTCGGCGGGACGCTGTGGATCAGCAGCATGCTCCTGGGGGGCTACATCGCAGGCTCCAAAATCCCTAACATTGGCAAATACCTTCATTTCATCATCGCTGGGATCATTTTTCTTTCCATTTTGCCACCGATCATCAGCATCTTGCGCGCGCGCCGCCGCTCGAGTTCTGCAGCGCCTTCCGTCATTTCGCCGGGAGACCACTAGGGCATGCCTGAAACCCCGATCCGTGCCATCATTTTCGATATTGGCCGCGTCCTCGTCCGCGTTGATATCCACCGCCTTCAAGATAGTCTGGCGCAAGGCTTATCGCTCACGCCTGAAGAGCTCTGGTCCGCCATTGAGAAGGATCCTCGCTGGACGGACTGGCAGAATGGCCGCATCTCCCCTCACGATTGGCATCTTCATCTCTGCCAGCGCCTCGGCATTCCCCTCAACTTCGCGCAATTCACTGCGGCCTGGAATCTGGCTCTCGATCCGCAGCCGATTCATCCGCTAAAGATGTTCGAGGAACTCTCGAAGCGCTACCGATTGGTGCTCCTCTCCAACACCGATCCCATTCACGTGGCTCACCTTGAATCCACCTATGATTTCTACCAGTATTTTCCCAAAGGCCGACGCATCTATTCCTGCTCCGTGGGCGTCAGCAAGCCCGCTCCACTGATCTATCGCGAAGCCTTGCGAGTAGCGAAGGTCCGCGCCGCGGAAGCCGTCTACATTGACGACATTCCCGCCTATGTAGAAGCCGCCCGCCAGCTTGGCCTGTCTGGCATCCACTTCCAATCCCCTGCGCAGCTTCTCCTAGCCTTCGCCTCGCTGGGCATAAAAGTGGAACTTTCCTGCACTACGTAGGAATTCGTCTCTGGACATCAACAACGCGTAAAGATTCCCAGAACTAGTACCCCTTCACCTTTCTGCTGTCGATTCCAAACCTTCCCTATTCAATCAGATACAGCCAAGTCTCATTCTGGCATTCACGGTATCTCGCTTGCACTTCCTATCAGCAGATTTCAAGTTCCGGCAGCAAGTTTGGGCTGCCAATTAAGAAAAAGTCGTACCCCATTGGGGTGAGGAGAAGGAATTCACTATGTCTGAGCAAGATCCACAAACCACTTACGTTGAAACGAAGTCCGGTTCGTCTTGGCAGTTGCCCGCGATCATCCTACTGGCGCTTTTGGCCGTGGGTGGTCTCGCGCTGGCTTGGAGCAACTCTTCCAAGCTCGATGCTACCAAGCAAGCCGTCACCGATCAGGTCAAGGCGGTTCAAACCTCCGTGCAATCGGATATGTCCACGTTGAAGGACCGCGTTGCCCAAGATGAAAAGACCAATACCGACCTCCAGGGAGATCTGAAGGTCGTCACCGATAAGCTGAAGATCACGCAGAGCCAATTGAAGAAGGCGCGCGCCGAGGCCGAACAGCTGAACACCGACACTACTTCCAAGATCACCGCTCTTGATACTTCCGTCCATCAGGAACTCGCCACCAAAGCGACCTCGGACGATGTCAAGACTGTGGATACTCGCGTTACCCAGGTTGATACGAACCTCAACAAGACGATTGGCGACCTCAACATGGCCCGCAGCGAACTGGGAACCCTGATCGCCCGCAACCATGACGAAATCGACGTGCTCCGCCGTCAGGGCGAGCGCGACTACATC
>CAYOOS010000503.1:0-3292 GCA_964405585.1 uncultured Acidobacteriaceae bacterium
GAAAGAACTGCAAGTGTGCCCATCAAAAACTGTCTCATCAGAGGGGTGCAGTCGGGCTCGCCGGGAACAATAAGGGAACATTAAGCGCCGAATAGGGTCGAAAACTAGCTACTAAGACGCGAGAACAAGCTAAACGAATCAATCACTTAGCGTTTGGACTGGTGACAGCGGGTTGCAGGTTCGAGTCCTGCCCGGTTCACCATTCCTTTCCATTCTTGACACGATCCTTCCGACCGATTTATTTGGTAACCGCTGTCCCAGCTTGTCCCGCGGTCAGGGAATGACAGCTTCGCTTCTGACAGGGCGTACTCGCGTGGTACGATAATGCTGCCCGGCCGCCGCCCAACAACCAGCCAATTCTCAACCATGTCCGCCTTCGGGCGCACGCAGAATCACTGAGGAGGAACGATGAAGAAAACGCTTCTGGGTGTCAGTTTGGCTCTTGCACTTGCTGTTCCCCTTCTCGCGCAGGACAAAGAAACGGATCGCGTGGAGAACGCCGGAAAAGTGTTGAAGGAAATCCTGGACGCGCCCGACAGCATTCCCCGGGACATCCTGGACAAGACGGACTGCGTGGTGATTTTGCCATCGGTCCTGAAATTTGCCATCGGGTTCGGAGGCAGCTATGGACGGGGCGTGATGACGTGCCGCGGCGGCAAGGAGTTTAACGGCGCCTGGGGCGCGCCAACGATGATGGCATTGGAAGGCGGCAGCGCCGGATTGCAGCTTGGCGGGAATGCCACGGACTTCGTTTTGCTCTTGATGAGCCCGCGATCAGCTACCAGCATTTTGAGCAGCAAGGTAAAGCTGGGTGGAGATGCTAGCGCCGCGGCCGGGCCGGTTGGGCGCACGGCGTCGGCCGAAACGGATGTCACGATGCGCGCCGAGATTCTTTCCTATTCGCGCGCGCGGGGACTTTTTGCGGGCATATCTCTAGAAGGTTCCACGCTTCGTCCGGACAACGGAGCCAACAAGAACCTCTACGGAAAAGAAGTAAGCGCGACAGCGATCGTCTTCGACAAGGCTGTGCCAGTGCCGGCGTGCGCGCAGGGCCTGCTGGCGACCCTGCACAAGGTCACTCCAGTGTATAAAGGCGCAAAGTAACCCTGCAAAACTAAAAACAAAATCGCGATGGCCGGTTCTTCGGGACCGGCCATTTTTTTGGGGCGACCAACGGCAGAGTCTCCGCCAAGCGTGCTCCCCGGACGAGAGCGCCAGCGGCGCACGCCGCGAAAGGAAATGGGCTTGACTTCCGGAGAGGGAGGAAGTAAAAAGGAAACCAACCGTAAGCAGACGAAAGAAAGCGAAAGCAAGGGAAAAACAATCAAAGGCGAGGAAATTATTGGGGGTGTGGAATGAAGGGAACGAGCAGGCTGGAATGGCTGGTTGTGCTGGCGATGGTCGTGTGGGGCGGAATACTGGCGCCGGGAACGCGCGGGCAATCGACATACACAGCGCAACTGAGCGGGGTGGTGACGGATTCGAGCGGCGCCGTGATTCCCGGAACCAAGGTCATACTGACGGACGAGGCCACGAATATAGCCATGAGCACGGTGACGGATGGCCGCGGGATCTACGTATTTACCGGATTGCGGCCAACGACCTATTCGATTCGGGCGGAGGCAAAGAATCTGGCGTCCCAGGAGCGCAAGGGAGTGGTGTTAGCGGTGAACCAGCAAGCAACACTGGATTTTACGCTGAACCCGGGAACGGTTTCGGAAGTCGTGACGGTGACGGAGCAGGCACCGATGCTGGACACCGGAAACGCCACGCTGGGGACGGACGTGACCAATGACTATATTAAGGATTTGCCGTTGATCAATCGAAGCATGTTCGGGCTAACGTTCCTGGCAGCG
This sequence comes from uncultured Acidobacteriaceae bacterium, assembly GCA_964405585.1. GTDB lineage: Bacteria > Acidobacteriota > Terriglobia > Acidiferrales > UBA7541 > Acidiferrum. Next base: position 1,857 of record CAYOOS010000503.1, read on the forward strand.
GGAGTCACGGAAGTGACGGGTTCCGGAATCCAGGATTCCTACCCGGCGGGAACGAATTTCGTTTCGAACGGGCAGAGGAACGCGACGGCAGAGGTGCGCATCGATGGTGCACTGACCAGCGCGCCGGAGCAAGGGGAAGGGGCGACGTCCAACGTTTACTACCAGCCGTTGGTGGACATGGTGCAGGAATTCAAAGTAGAGAACAACAGTTTCTCCGCGGAGTATGGGAACAACGGCGGAACCGTCGTGAACATGGTCCTGAAATCAGGAGGCAATGACTTTCATGGAAGCGGCTGGTGGTTTGGCCAGCGTTCGGCTCTGAACGCCAACGAATTCTTTTCCAATGCGTACGGGAATCCAAAGCCGGAATACTCGCGCGACCAATACGGTTTCTCGCTGGGCGGTCCCATCCGCAAGGAGAAGACGTTCTTTTTCGTGGATTTCGAGAAGATCCGGCAGAGTTCGCCGGAAATCATATCCGGCACGGTACCCACTGCCGCGATGAGGACAGGCGATTTCTCCGAACTGCTGAGTGGAGCGAATGCGCAACAGATTTTTAATCCGTTCAATTGCGTATTGAATGTGGCGGGCGATCCGACGCAAGGTTGCACGCGGACGCCGGTACCGGGGAATAATCTCACCCAGGCGGGCCTCACCGATCCGGAAGGGCTGGCGTTGCTCAATTTGTTCCCTCAGCCGAACATACCGGGAGCAGGGGACATCAACAATTTTCGTCAAACCGTGGTGGTGACTGCGCCACAATATCAATTTGATGTAAAGATTGATCACCAGATCAACGAAAAGCAGCGCCTGACCGCACGGTACAGCCGTTTATACAACCAGTACAACGCGCCATTCGTGGTAGGAAACTCGGGACCGAATGATGGCTTCACGGAGACCACCAATGCGCAAAACGTGGGGCTGGAATACACCTATTCATTAACGCCCACCACCATCTGGGTGACCCGTTTCGGACTTGACCGCGCCGCCAGCCCCGTGAGACCCATTATGACTCCCTCGACCGCGGAAGCTGCGGGCTTTCCATCATATTTAGCGCAGGCGAACCTTGTGGATCGCATGCCAGAGCTTACCATCGACCCGACGAACAACGATCTCTCGATGTACACGCAATGCTGTACGTTCACGAATTTCGCGCACTCGCTCTTTGCGTATTCCTCTTCCATCTCGCTGGTGCGCCGCGGCCACACCATCAAGTTCGGATTCGAACAACGGCAGTTCTTGAACAATTTCTGGCAACCGAACTACCCAACGGGCAATTTCTATTTTCCGCAGGGCATCACCGCGCAATTTCCGGGCGACACCAATCTGGCAGACGGCAATTCCTTCGCAACCATGGCGATGGGCTGGGCCGATCCCAGCAGCTCTATCATTATTCAACCATCCGTGGCCGACAAATCCTGGGAGACCGGATTCTA
>CAYOOS010000503.1:3302-3540 GCA_964405585.1 uncultured Acidobacteriaceae bacterium
GGAAATTAAGCGCGCGGCTGACCATCAACCTTGGATTGCGCTATGAGTGGAGCACTCCTTACACGGTGCGGCACAACCTTACGCAATTCAGCGATTTCACGGGCGACACGGGGATTTCCGTGCCGTTGCCCAACGGACTCGACCCCACCGAGACAACCTTGACGGACTTGAAAGGAACGACACTTTTTGCAGACCAGGGCGGCTTGGGGCGTAGCGTACCGACAGATCGCAACAATGT
>CAYOOS010000504.1:0-3537 GCA_964405585.1 uncultured Acidobacteriaceae bacterium
GGCTCCCGCCAGAAAACGGCGGGCTGAAGAGAGCGCGGACTCTCCCTGCGCTACAGGTGGAGCTTTGCGGATACGGGAATATGGCGAAGGGGATTTGGAGGCGCTGCGGGCGATCCATGCGGCGCAGGGGTTTCCTTATGAGTTTCCTGATCTGCGGAATCCGCTGTTTCTGACGAAGCTGGTGCTGGCCGATGACCAAAATGGAGAGGGCGAAGGGAAGGGAATTGCCGGCGCTTCCCTGCTGCGATTGACGGCGGAGGCGTATCTGCTGCTCGATCCGAAACGGGGGACGCCAAAAGAACGCTGGGGATGGTTGTTTGGTTTGCACGAAGCGACGCGGCGTGAGGCTTGGGGGCGCGGGTTGGAAGATGTGCATGCATGGTTGCCGCCGGAAATTGCGGCGAAGTTCGGGCGGCGACTGCAAGGGCTGGGATGGGTGCGTGACGACGAGTGGACGCCGTACTGCAAGAGATTGAAGTAGAGATTCGCGAACGAGGTTCGGAGGGCTTATGGGACGAGGTGCGCAGGGGCAGACACAACAGTTGACGGACCAGCAACTGGCACAGACGAATGCGCTGAACCAGCAATTGCTGGGACAGCAGCAGTCGCTGGGAAGCCAGGTGGGTTCGCAGTACCAAAATATTGCGAACAATCCGGGATATAGCGACGCGACGAAGGCGGCGATCACCGGGCAATCACAAGGAGCGCTGGCGAGCGCGTTCGATTCGCTGCAGCAGGCGGCGAACAACCGCGTGGCGCGGACCGGGAACTCCGCGGGGTTTGCGGACTTGACGGACGAACTGGCGCGACAAAAAGGCCAGCAAGAAGCGAGCACGGCGCAGCAGAACCAGGTGAACTTCGCCAATACGGCGATGCAGCAGCAGATGTCCGCACTGCAGGGGTTGTCTGGATTGTATGGAGTGGATGCCAACTTGTTGGGGAAGACGCTGGGAATTCCGGCACAGCTTTTGAATGTGCGAGCGAATGCATCTCGGCCCAGCGGATTTTTCACTTCAATGGGATCGAGCCTGGGTGGGACTCTGGGCGGGCTGCCGAGTTTGTTTTTGTAGTAGAGAGCGGAAGAAGCTTTTCGCGGTTGAGCCTCGCTCGCGGAGTCCGGTGATTATGGCGGTGTTGGTGAGGTTAAGCGATTCACCACAGAGGACACAGAGAGCACGGAGAAAAGCTGGAGATTGCGGGTGCTCAAGATCAGGGGATTGTGCCGCGATCCCTCCACTGCGCGGCCCGACGCGCCAAAGTGCGGCGCGGAAGAGAAGATCGAGCCGCTCCGGTCGGGATGACAGGCAACCGCTCCCACCGGGATGACAAGTAGGCGCTCCGGCTGGAATGACGATTGGCTGGTCGGGCCGGGATGACAAGTAGCCGGGCGGGCCGGGTGGACTACCGGCCTTGATGCGACAGTGAAATCGAAGGGATCCCCCAACCATGTTTTCCATAACCTGGGCAGTTCTGCTGGGAGTGCTGTCGATTGGCGCGCAATTCGTGGTGTTTCTGAAATGGATTCACCGGCGGATGCGCGACGACGAAATCAATCGCGTGTTCTTGCGCGACCTGGCGCTGCAGCACCTGCCGTGCATCTACCGCGCGCTCTACCGGATGGCGGAGCGGCAGGGAATTGCGCTGGATGAAACGCCGATGGTGAACTTTGTGGATTTGCAGAACGGGGGGCGGCGGAGGTAATGCCACTCGATGCCAAGCTGATGGACCTGGCGCGGCATGCGGCCCAGGGAGAGGGTCTGGACGCGGCACTGGTGTGCGCGGTGGTGGAGCAGGAGTCCAACTGGAACCCCTGGGCGATGCGCTATGAGCCGATCTTTTTCGCCAAATACGTTGCGCCGCTCTATACCAACAATAAGGTAAGCGCGACGGAGGCATATGCGCGGGGAATGTCGTGGGGATTGATGCAAGTGATGGGACAAACGGCGCGGGAGAAGGGCGTGGGTTCACTGTACCTTTCGACGCTGTGTGATCCGGCAGTGGGGCTGGCGGTGGGATGTAAGGTGCTGCGGCAGAAGATGGATGCAGCAGGCGGGGACACACGGCGCGGATTGCTGGCTTGGAATGGCGGAGGGAACCCGGACTATGCGGAGGAAGTGCAGGCGCGGATGGGGCGGTACCGTTGAGGTCGTGCGGCAGACACCGCGGGAAAGATTGTCATGACATTGCGGAGTTGGTTGAAGGCTGCAGCGATGCTGATCGCGATGGTGGCCGGAGTGAGCGTGTATTTTGCGTGGCGCGGGTCGCAGCGAGAGCAGGCGCAGCTTAAGGCAGAGCTGCAAGCGACGCAGAAGGCGTTGACGGACGCGGACACGCGACAGAAGGCGCGCAATACGGAACTGGAGAAGATCCTGGCAGGTTTCAATGCGAAGAAAGCAGCGGTCCAGAAGCCGGAGCAGGTTGTGAAGGCGCTGCCGGCGGTGTTGCCGCTGCCTGCTCCCATTCTAGATGTCCCTGTAGGGAACGTGGGAGCGTCAAGCGCTCCTGACGGCAAGGCGAGTGCTTCTACGCCGAAGTCGAATGTGTTGCTGCCTTCCGCGGACTTGAAACCGCTGTATGACTATGCGGTGGACTGCCAGGAATGCCGGGCGCAATTGTCGGCGGCCCAGGGCAACCTTGTGGATGAACAGACGAAGACACAGGCGCTGACGAAGGAACGCGATAGTGCCCTGCAGGCGGCGCGCGGAGGTTCCGTGCTGCGGCGCGTGGCGCGGGCGGCAAAGTGGTTCGCGATTGGCGCGGCCGCAGGAGCGGTGGCGGCAAAGCTGGCGCGATAGAGCGATCACAACGTAATTCGCCGAACAGAGAGTTTTATTACCCGGGGAAAAGACCAGAGTTATTTCCCGACTCATCCTGACAGAAAGGAGGACCCCGATGTCCATACCGACAAACACCTACACCGTGACCATTGCCGACGCGCATAGCCACAGCGTGCCAAACTCCGGAATCGCAGCAGGCTCAAAGCTCGACGCCACGCTGAACGCCTTGCAAGCCGCCGTGAACGAACCGTCCGTTTACACCGCGTTCGTTACAACGGACACGTGGACCATCACCGTAACCCAGCCGTAATTGGCGGGGTAGATTGATACGGCCCCGGGCCGCGTCTTTGATGGGATGCGGCCTGGACCCTTGATGGGGGTTGCCTTGGGTTTGGAAGGCCTCACCCCTTAAGGGGTGAGGTACAGGCTGGGTTCGATCGCGCAGGGGAAGTGGTTGGCGCGGTACGTGGCACCGCGATGAATTTTAGATCGAAGAGGGATTCATCGCACAAACGACGTGCGATGCAAAACCGTACTTCACTTCGCGGACTCCGTTCGGGATGACGGGTTGTGCGGCGGAAGAAAAGATTACAAAAGCTCACCTCATAGCCTCAGTAGAGCCCTCCGCCCTAGCAACAGGCCCGGCTGGCGCACCCCCCGCGCCAGCCGGGGAAGTACGAGGAGGAAGGGGTGGATATCCACAGAAAGAGCGGAAAAAGCCAAAGAAAAGGCTTGACACCGCGTCCTATAACAGATATTA
>CAYOOS010000505.1:0-3529 GCA_964405585.1 uncultured Acidobacteriaceae bacterium
CCAGCCCTAACCCAACGCGTTCGGAGCACGTTGAGACAGCCCGTCGATGTGACGGTCCGTGCAGTCGACGCGATCCCTCGTTCTCGAAATGGCAAGTACGAAGATTTCGTCAGTCAGGTCCCGCGAAATGATGACATAGCCTCATAGTCAAAGCGAGAGCGGTGCTCCGGCGTGGGCGGCTTTATCACGTGAAGAGGGCCTGGCGTTGCCAAGACTACCCATCTTCTCTGCGCGACGCAAAATACCGGCGGACGTATTCATGCATCTCTGGTTTATCCGTGCTCCACTGCCAAGAGCCGTCCTCACCAATAGCGATATCGATGTAGGGATCGAACTGGAAGCGTTGAAAACCCTCATGTCGTGAGCGCCCTTTCCGCATACCCACATCGCCGTGCCACAGGTGGAATATGTCCGCATTCAGAAATGCCGTCTCGGCTCGCACCGTCTCGTAATATGGCTCGGCCCAGGTGATATACCGCTGCCGTTGGTGTTCGTTCATACAATGGCGCAGCATCAGCTCTTCGAAACAATGGTGGGCGGCGCCGGCCATCGCGCTGTCTCCGCCGCCAATAATACAGGCGTCGTAAAAAGAGTGGCGGTCGAGAAGATCGCGGCGGGCCGCCCATGCGAAGCCAGCCGACCAGGTGCCTTTTCGATTATCTTGAACATGGCCGATAATTGTCGCAGCGGGAATGCCCGACGCCAGAGAGAAAGCCGCGGACGGACACGTGAGCTCCACCTCAGCTGCGCAATCTTTTCCGGGAGCCCACAGCCGGCTGAGATAGTGCACCTGCCGGAACAACTGAATGAGTGCGTATCGATCGAGCAAAGAATTAGCGTCCTCGATCCACCCGGGCGTGGTAAAGAAAATGTCACAATCCAGCCAGGCGACTTTACGACAACTGCTCGGAAGTGCTTGCAGGGCTACATTGAGCAAGCGCTCCTTCTGCCACAGCACCGCCGCGCCGTCGCGCAGCTGAATCAGAATTTCCGCGTCCTGCGCCTGCAGCTCAAACTCTGGCCCATATGCTAGTTCGACCGCGACCAGAGGGAGCTGCAAACGGTCGCGGAAAATCCGGAAATTCGCTAGCCTCCGCCGGTACTGCATCGGGTTGAAGTAGCAGGTGATAGCCCAGAGGTCCTTCGGGCGGCCTCCTGTCATAACTGCGGCTTCGAACCTGACACTGGTATGGAGCACGATGCATTCGGCTGACTTCCTGTCGCTCCATCTTCGATCGCGCCCAGCTTGCGGACGAGGGTTACACCTTGGTCGAACGGAAGGTCAAAAACTTGCAGTCGCACGTCTTGCTTGAGTTTATCGACAAAATATCTAACACGCTGCTCGTAGGCGCGCTCGGCGCCGTACACGCGGGAGACCCTGCTGCGCGCCGTGTCGTGGAGCAGAATGATTCCATTAGGATCCAGGATACCTTCGAAGGCCTCGTAATCGAAACGAGCCTGCTCCTCGGAGTGATACCCGTCCACGAACACCATCCCCAGTCGATTGAGGGAACGATAGGCCTCCGACTGCGTGAACTGCTGTGTGGTCATGAGATAATGTTCGATGTTCATCACATCGAAAAGGGCAAAGTGCGCGCGGACGGACTGCGCGTCTTTCCAGAAATCGTCAACAAAAGACGGGTCGATGAAAATGACCTGACCTCCATTCAGGTTGTCAGCTAGCGCTTTGCCTAGGACCAGCGGAACGAAGCCGCGATATGAACCGATGATCACGACCTGTTTCGGGCGGATGACTCGCGCCAACCCGTAATAGATCCATCCTAAGCCCAGGTTTGCATCCTCGACCCGTTGCAGGTGACCCATGCTGGTCAGGTCACGGCAGTTGAGCAGCTTTGCTATCCAGTCCTTCATGGAATAGTCCAAGGCGGGGCAAGGAAGATTGAACTTTGCAGGGCGGTGAATTCGCGTTCGAGCTGCCGGGGTGGCCAAGCGCGTGGATTGACCCGCAAAATTCTAATAACTCCAGAAACTGCGCGATTCATGCCCCCTCAGGCCTGATTAGTGAGCTTGCTGATGGCGTGTCGAGCGATCCAGCGCAAGGCTATATATCTAAAGATATACCGCAAAGTCTACCGACGCCCATTGACCGGTATTGTATCGATCTAGATTATTCAACCCCACTGGGGAACCTAAGGCTTGTTTTTGAAGCCACTGGGTTGTTTTACTCACATCAGGGAGTTTGCTATGACGCACGACCCCAATTCATTTAAAAAGGTTGCGGCTCTGACCGGCTTGACGGTGCTGATTGGTGGCGCAGAAATTTCCAATGCTCACGCGACCACGTTTTCAGATCCAACGCAAACGTTTAGTTACACCATCGGTGGGCAGTACGATTTTGAAAGTTCAACTTTATCTCCGGATGGCACTCTGTCGTTTGCGGGATTTAATGCTGCCTTGGGAACACTCACACAAGTGGAAGTCCAACTGAATTCTAACCTTTATTTCAATTCCACTTCCGTGGACGCTTCCGTAACACTTGCTGGTAAGTCTATCGGTTCCTCCAATCCAACGAACGGAAGCGCCCCTTCTATAGTGAATGTACCCTTTAATGAAGACGTGTTCTTTACGACTTCCTTGAGTCCTTTTATTACTTCATCAATTTCCGCCGATCTAGCGTTCGGCACTAGCGATGGTTTTGGCACCTGGTCAGGCAGCGGCAGTCCTGCAGGTATCACGGTCACCTACACATATACCCCTGTCTCAAATACGCCACTTCCCGCCACCCTGCCGTTGTTTGCAGGTGGGCTTGCTGGCTTAGGCTTTACGACTTGGCGTAGTCGGCGGAAGCAGACGGCGAAAAAATAAGGCTTGCGGCGAACTGCAAGTTAAAAATTGCCGCGCTCTTGACCGCGCATGGGCTCCGTTTTCGAGTCAGCTGTTACTGAAGGCCTTCGTGACAGCAGTATGTGTCTATGACCCTCACGCAGAGCGTCCTTCAGAAAGAGCACGTGGCGATGGCGTTCGGTACGCCAATTTCTTCCTATCTTTGGGCGGACAGCGACACAATTAATGCGGAACTGAAGAACGTCATTCTGCAAAAAGAAAAAGTGGATCAGGGATTGATAAAGAGCAATGTGGGTGGCTGGCACTCAAAATCGGGTCTGTTTCTCTGGGAAGCAGACTGCGTTCGAAAACTCCAAGAGCGGGTGAGCTCCACGGCGTTGGATTTGACCCGACTGGTGACTGTATCGGATGGCCCAAGAAAGATGCATTTGCAGTTAGACTGCTGGGCAAATGTTTCGCGGCGTGGAGATTACAATAGCTTGCACGACCACCCCGGCGCGACGTGGTCTGGTGTCTATTACGTTTCCTGCGGTGAGCCCGACATCAATATCCCGACAAATGGCAAATTAGAATTTATCGATCCGCGAGTTGGGGTGAATGTTCCTCCGTTGGATCAGGGAGTATTAGGTGGACGCTATTTGGTCGACCCATTGCCCGGACTTATGGTGATGTTTCCTGGCTGGTTGAAGCACATGGTGCATCCATTTTTCGGTTCCGGGGAAAG
>CAYOOS010000506.1:0-3523 GCA_964405585.1 uncultured Acidobacteriaceae bacterium
AGCCTATTCCATGAAATCGAGTAGTTAGCGATGAGGTCCTGTTATCCGTAGTGGCCTGTAGCGGCGCAAATTGCCAAAAAAACCGCTACACTCATTCCTCGAACTCTTCCACCCCATCGGGCGGCTTATCCGACTTGTCGAGCATCATGTGTGCAAAGCTGCGCCCTTTCGGGAGCAACCGGTTGTGGCACTTCGGTGCGTTGGGCGAGACGCGACCAAATGACCCACAAAAACTACCAGACAAACGGGATCAAGCGGTACCGGACGCGTTCCGTGTACACCACGTATCCGGGAAGCTCGCGCCGGAGAAGGCCTTCCTCGATGAAGATGCGCAGCACGAACAGTCCGATCAAAACGATCGCCAGCAACGCGCCAGCGGAGGACTGCAGCCACAGGGGCATGCCGACGAAAAGGAGGACTCCGCCGGAGTACATCGGATGCCGCACGACGTGGTAGGGGCCGGTGTCCACAACCACCTGCCCTCGCTCCTCTTGGTACCTGACGACCGCAGTGGCGAAGGCGTTCTCGCGCATGCCGACATGCATGATCCAGAACCCAGCGATGCACAGGGCGAGGCCCAACGACGAAACTACCACGTTCGGCTTCCCCAGCAAGTGCAGCCGAAACACATCCAACCCAATGAAGACGAATTGCCCGGCAATCGCGGGGATCAACGCGACGGCCAGGATCTTGTCGACCCGCGACCCTTTTTGGAATGGCCCCTTGAGGCGTTCAGCAATCAAGTCCTGGTTCACGCCGAACATCATGGTTGCCGTCGCGGCGAACATCACGGCGAGGAAAATCCACCCCCGCCACCACGCCAGTGTTCCCGCTGAAAAAAACAGCAGCGCTCCCAAGACGGTGGTCCGCGCGGTGACGGCGGCGATTAGTTTGAAGATCAGCTTGGCGCGAGTTGGGTTGGCCATGGCGACCGACCTCTCTTCAAAAACAGCGTCTAAAGCACGGTGCTGAAGGTCGTGGCCCTAAACGACCTCAGTCTAGTACAAGGCACTGCGGAACAGTATCGCTCAATAGTCGCCAACTACTTGGCCTTGTTGTCGCCGTATCGTACCTGCGCTCTGTTCGGCTCGTTGGGACATTCTGGCTTGCTATGTCCGGGTCAGTCAACAACGCTGCGAGCACTCGCCTGGTAGTTACCAAATCATTTGCAACCCCCAGAAACAACTCTGAAAGTCACAAGATAAGCGGTCAAGTCCCGCTAAACGTGGTGGTCTCAATGGGTCGACGCAACACCAAGGTCGAGCCCGGCTTGCATTGAAAATAAAAGCCAAATGGCTCTCTAGGGTTAAATCAGCCGCAACACTACCCTGGTCAGGTTTTGACCATGTGCAGCCGAACGGCTCGCTTCTCCGTTTGTTTAGATGAAAAGATTGCTGGAGGAGCGCTTGACCTAGAACTATTGGACTGAGCGGCATGCTGAAATCGATTGCAAGGGCATTGGTTAGGTCCAAAGCGTATTAGAAGTGGATGAACGCAGATGCAGAGGGCAGCTTGTCGTTCGCAGGGATTTAACGTTGCGGTCATACTCACGTAGCGGATAGCTGTTTTACTTCTTTCCGGTCGTTATCGCTTATGGGCACATCACATTCCAGTGAGCGGGGAATGGATGGCTCTGGAAGTGTAGACACCCCCGCCCGGAAACACTCCAACCTCGGTGCTCTCGCAGGCTGTTAGCGAAGGTGCTGCCAGCGAACACGGCGAGAGCGTGTTCCCGACGTCGCAAATCATCCGTTGCCATGGAGGATCGATATGAAATGGAAGCAGGTTATGAGGGAAGTGATAGGTCTGACGGTGCTCGCGCTTGCGTTGGGCTCGCTAGCTCGTGCCCAAAATCTACCGAACCTGGATCGCCAAATCACACCGCTGTCCCCGGCAGGAGCACAATTTGTGCCACTGAATCCGGGCCTCAGCGACAACCCGCAGTACCTTGCAGGGCAAGCTGTGACGAGCGTCGTGAGCCCAGATGGCAAGACCATGCTTGTGTTGACTAGTGGTTACAACCTGGAGAACTTCGCTTCTGGAGTGAATGAGGGCTCGGTGAATCCGGCGGATTCCACGGAATTTGTCTTTATTTACGATATTTCCAAGGGCCTGCCCGCGCAAAAACAGGTGATTCAGGTTCCGAACACGTATAACGGAATCATTTTTGATCCGTCGGGCACCGCGTTTTACGTTGCCGGGGGAGTGGATGACGACGTCCATCTCTATGGGCTCACGGGCGGAGTATGGGTGGAGCAGGCGGGAAGCCCCATCGCACTGGGTCACGCGCTCGACCCAACCATACTAAGCAGCGGCCTCGGTTTGGAAGTGCTATCGGAGGCGGCGGGAATCGCGATCACGGCGGACGGGAACACTTTGGTGGTGGCGAATTACTACAACGATTCCATCAGTATTCTGTCCAAGTCCTCGAGTGGCTGGGCGCTCACGCACGAACTCGACCTTCGTCCCGGCGTGATCAATCCGGCTAATACGGGTGTAGCTGGCGGCGAATATCCGTTTTGGGTGGTCATCAAAGGCAATGAAACAGCGTACGTCTCCAGCCTCCGCGACCGGGAAATTGATGTGGTCGATATTACAGGAGCACCTTCTCTCATCACACGGATACCGGTGCCGGGCGAGCCGAACAAGATGGTGCTGAATGCGAGTCAGTCCACGCTTTATGCGGCGCAGGATTTGACGGACTCCGTTGGAGTGGTCGAGACGACCTCCAACCAGCTAGTGGACAACATTCCAGTGACCGCGCCGCGAGGATTGCTCCCGGAGTGGCGAGCAAAGTTTAAGGGCAACGATACCAACAGCGTCACCCTCTCTAGCGACGAGAGGCTTCTTTACGTCACGAACGGAGCAATGAACGATGTGGCCGTGGTGCAACTGGGCGCGCCGAAACAAAGCGGCGTCATCGGCCTGATCCCTACGGGCTGGTATCCCAGTTCCGCCAGCGTCAGCCACGATGGCAAGTTCATCTATGTGGTGAACTATAAATCGCCGACGGGGCCGAACCCGGGGAACTGCCATGGGTTGACCGCAACGCAATCCGACCAGTGCAACGCAACCAATCAATACGATCTGCAACTGATTAAGGCGGGGTTGCAGAGCTTTCCGACTCCCAAAGCTTTTGAACTCGATCGGCTGACGGCGCAGGTGGCGGAAAACAATCACTTTGGCCGGACCCTGAGCAGCGAGGAAAAAGAAAAGTTGGCGTTCCTGCGCAGCCACATTCACCACGTGATTTACATGATCAAGGAAAACCGCACGTACGACCAAGTACTGGGAGATTTGGACGTGGGCAATGGCGATCCGGAGATCACGCAATTCGGGAGCGCCATCACTCCGAATTTGCACAATCTTGCAAGCCAGTTTGTTGACCTGGACAATTTCTACGACACCAGCGAGGTGAGCATGGACGGCTGGCCGTGGTCCACTTCCGCGCACGCGACCGATGTTGTTGAGCGGCAAGTGACAGTGAATTATGCGGGTCGAGGCCTGAGTTACGACTCCGAGG
>CAYOOS010000507.1:0-3515 GCA_964405585.1 uncultured Acidobacteriaceae bacterium
TTTGGAATAGATGGAGCCGACGGCCCACGCCAGTGAAGCCAGCACCAGCGCCAGCGCCCCAATCGGACTGATGCGCTCAGAGCCTCCCAGGTGCTTCGGGCCGACAAGCAGCGCCATCCCCGCAAACCCCAGCACCAAGCCCACCAGCACGCGCGGCGCGGGACGCGTACCCCCCGGCCGGAACCAGTCCACCAGCACCATCCACAGCGTAACCGTAGCCACCAGCAGGGCGGCAACCCCCGAGGGTATGATCTTCTCCGCCCAGCTTACCGTCCCATTGCCGCAGAGAAGCAGCAGGACCCCCGTAATAATGGTGGTGCGCCACTGGCTCAAGGTCGGTCTTTCCCCGCTTACGCGCCGGAATATGGGGTAAAACACCAGGCCAACCGATAGGTGCCGCAAACCAGCCAATATAAGGGGCGGAAAGCTCTCAATCCCGATGCGAATAGCAAAGAACGTCGCGCCCCACAGGAGATAGACCGCGGCAAAGGAGACTAGCAGGAGCGAAGAGGGCCCCCGGTGGGCGGCATTCGCCTTGGGCGGGGTATCAGGCGCGGATTCTGGCGTGACGGGCGGCATCGCAGGTCTGTCAAAAGATGATACGGGGACATGGTCTCAAGTCCAGCGCCATATTGAATCTGGGAGGACAGAAAAACGATCCACAGAGGCGGCAAGTAGGGCAGGTACTATGACTATCTGTTTCATCTTAGGACACTTCCGCCCTTTTCCACAGGTTGACATCCACTCCCTCAAAGTGGGATGTTGGCGTCCTAACATCTTGTCTGGGTCGTGTCGAACTACCGGGCCATCTAGAGATACGGAAGTCGCTCCGTTTGTCTGTTCATCTCTCTGAGGGGCGAGATGAGTGCCAGCAACCGCGCGCTAGCTTGGGAAAATTTGCCGTCTTCGTCGGAGACTTCGGTTCACTCGGGCGCCGCACCCGCATTTCCCGAAACCTTGGAGCCTCGCCGGAGCCCCGCACTGCGGGTAATGCCGCTGCTCCGTTCGCCGCAGCCTCGGCGATTCGTGCGCGTGCCCACGTACGCTGTCGGAGTGCACCAAGAACAGCGCGAATCTCCCCGCGCTTCCCTGAAATTACCCCTGAAACTGAAAAGCGTCTCCGGTGTCCTTGAGGATTACCAGGTTTCCCTTGTCACTCGCGATATCAGTTCGTCCGGCGTTTATTTCCTCTGCCCCAAACCTCTGGCAGCCGGCACGGAGATCGAGTTGGACATCGTGCTCGTCAGCCGCCCGCTTGGTTATGGCAATGTGGTCGTATCTTCCAAGGCCTGCGTGCGCCGCATCGAGCCCGCAAACATGCCTGGCTGGTTCGGCATCGCTGCGAGCTTCAATGATTTTGCTTTTGACCGCGATGATCGGATTCCCCAGCGCTACGAGACAGACTGATCGCCGCTTCTTCCTCTCGGGGCGCATAAATTCCCACTCCCGCTTCTGCTACTCTTGTCGAGATGATTTCTCCTCCCTCCCTTGCAGCCGTCCTGTTTGATTGGGATGGCACGCTGATCGATTCTTACCACGCGGATTCCCATGCCTATCTCGCTCTGTTTCGGGAGCTGGGTGTGCCGTGGGGTCTGGCGGAACTCGAGCGTCACTACTCTCCCAACTGGTATGCCGTCTATCGCGCGGCGGGAATACCCAACGCGCGGTGGCCGGACGCCGACCGCATCTGGCGCACCTCTTATGCGAAGCACCGCCCCGGGCTGATCGCGGGGGCACGGCGTGTCCTTGCGCAACTTTCCCGTCGCCACAAACTGGGCCTGGTCACAAGCGGCGACCGCAACCGCGTGACGCGGCAATTGCGTGAGTTTGGCTTGCTGCGCGCCTTTCGCACACGCGTCTGCGGCGGCGACCTGGAAGAGAAGAAACCACACCCCGAGCCATTGCGGATGGCTCTGCGCAAAATGGCCATCGCGCCCGCGCAGTGTGTCTACGTCGGCGATACTCCGGAAGACGTGGAAATGGCGCGTGCCGCGGGAGTGCGCGCAATCGCCGTACTGGGGCCCTTTCCCACGGAAAAACGCTTGCGCGCAGTTCGTCCCGAATTCCTGCTGGACGATCTGCGCAAGCTGCCCGGATTGTTGCGGGAATTGTACGGCGAGGGACGCCGCCCGCTCCGCGGCTCTTGACGCCCCATCCCGCTTCCAAAACTTGTCATTCAGACCGGAGGGACGGCGCCTTTCGCCGTCCCGGAGCGGAGGAATCGCGCTTCAGTTCAAAACTTTAGAATCAACTGGAATATCTGCTTAGGGTTTTGCAGGCTGTGGCGCGCTCGCTGGCGGCGCCGCCGTCTGCGTCACCGGCACGCTGACGGCTGGAAAGGGTTTGAAGTCCGTCCACTTGATCGTCACTCGAATCGGAACATCGTGGTCCTTCAATTTGTATACGCTCTCGGACCGCGCGTAGTCGGGAAACCAGTATTTGCCGTCCACATTTTCCCGGTACGTCTCGAACAGGCCAAAAGGCAACGTCGGCGGGTGCATGGGCCCCAGGTCTGTGACCCAATTGCCGTAGGTCTTCACCACTTCCAAGTACTTCTGATCCACCCACAAGATCCCGTCGAACAGGGGATGCTGGCGGTCCAGCGTTTTCGGGTGCACCTGAAAAATGTAGCAATCCACTTCGTCCACTTTTTCCGTGCTCAGGTATTGCAGGTCGTATTTGGCTATCTGTGCGGGCGTGACCGGAAACTCTGGGAGGCGCGTCAGCAATTGCGCGTCTTCGGGCTCGAATTGCAGGTACACCAGCGTGGACTCCGGAGCGGCGATGGCTTTCTCGTAGAGCTTGCCGTCACTCGAACGCACCGCGTCGTACGTGGCGTCATACTCGCCACTGGGCCTGCCGTCGGGGCCAAATTCCTGAATGCGTATGGATTTGCGATAGGCATACTGCGGCCGCGTGCCCAGGTACAACTCTTCTTTCTGCGCGAACGCCTTGATGATTTGCGCGGGCGGCAAAGAGGGCGGCGCTTCCGCCTCGGGTACGCCCACCACGCGTTGTACCTTGTGCTCCGGCGGCGGCGTCAGCGGGCCAGGCCCATTTTCCTGCGCCGAAAGTGGCAAGGCGGTAACGCAGACGAAAAATGCCAGTACAAGAAAAATCGCGGTGCGCGCTAAAATGGTCTTCAGATAGAAGCGATGACTCTTCATGATTAGTTGGATGCGCGAACCCCGTGAGTGCGCCGCCCGCGGCCCTCGGTATACCGCCAGTGTATCGCAAATTGCGGGGCAGATTGCCGCTGCGAAGAGAATCGCGGGATTTTCCGTATCGATTTTCTAGGAACCGTGAACCAGGAACTTTACGCACGGCGCTTTTATGTGACCGGACGTGTGCAGGGCGTGGGCTACCGCAACTTCGTCGAGCACGCGGCCGGGAAACTGGGCCTGCACGGTTACGTGCGGAATTGCCGTGACGGCCGTGTCGAGGTATTTGCCATGGGTACGCCCGAAAAACTCGGCCAGCTTCGCGTGGCCCTGGAAAAGGGGCCCATGATGTCC
>CAYOOS010000508.1:0-3514 GCA_964405585.1 uncultured Acidobacteriaceae bacterium
TTATGGGACTTGTCGCCATGCCCGAAACGCGCGGCCTGCTCCTTATTTCTGCCGTAGGAGGCGCAATTCTCGGCTTCCTTCTCTGGCTCCGCCATCGTTAGCTGTTCCACCTCGATGCAATCCAACCAGCCAACCTGAACGCCGACTCCTGCTAACATTAGTTCACCTTGAAATCGACGCCCAAAACCGACGCGGCTAATCTCGCGGCCCTGCTGGCCCAGCGTCTTGGCGACGCACTTCTTCGCGAACGCATCGTTCCGCGCTTTGTCGATTCCTATGTCGTCGAACACGGCCGCTATGGCCTCCAGGTGCACGCCGCGCTCTATCGCGATCTTCTAATCTTGTTGCAGCGGGAAGCCTTGCTGGCAATGTCCGCCTGCGCCTTGGAGATTGCAACAGAAACTGCCACCCAAGCTGGCGCAAAGATTCCCGCGCAAACGAAGCGCAAATTCGCCGCTGCCTTCCAACAGAAATATCTGGCAGCACTAACGCGCCAGCAGCGTTGGAATGCCGGCGACGCTTTGGAATTTCAAGCGGATTTGCAGATGTATCAGGCGATTCTGGCGAAAGCAGGCTCTACCCGGCGCGCGCGTAAACCATTCGAGGTGGCCAATCATCCCTTCGTCGATCGTTGCGCGTTCCTTCTCGATTCTTCTTTTCTCGAAAAGGCCCGCGTCGCCGCCAGTCGCGCGCTCACTGGTCTGGAATCGCTCACCTCGGAGGTTGCGGAAGGAATTTTTCCGACGCCCGCTGACGCAAAGACTTCAAAGGCGCGCTAGAGTTCCAGCGCCTTACCGGCAAAAATCGGCTTTCCCGCACGCGACACATGAAAACTATATAAAGCTACTGCCAGGATGGCGATCAGCGCCACCACGCCACCCTCGGTCCACCACGCTCCCAACGGCATCGCCAGTGGCATCTGGTCCGCCAGTTGATCGATGAAATACAGAACGGTAAGAGCTACCAGCCCGAAGCGATAGAGAATGTAAAGGTACGCCAAGAAAAATGGCGCCGTAAAGAGCGCATCAATTAGTGGATTCTGCGCCCCCAGGCTCGGTATACAAAACAGCAGCGACATCACCACGGCTGCCAGCCAGTTGCGCCGGAAAATCAGGCGAAAAAGAAAAAACAGAAAGAAGATCAGCAGCGCGCTCGAAAAGGAGGATGACGCCTGGTACAACACCGTGGCGATGCTGCCTCGAATCCCTTCCAGCACGTAGGACGAACCCATTCCAAATGGCCGCATGGGTGGCTTGCCCAGCCCGGCTTCAACGAGCGGCTGCAACTGCTCCAATATCGACGAGGTAAGTCCGAACAGCGTGCCCAGCAGCACATCGCGCGCGAACACAGGATCACTAAACTTCCCCGCAAGCATCCGCGACCAGGAGATCAGCGTGTCCGGCCAATACTTTCTTACATAAGGTTCCAGCGCCGCGTACAGCAGCCACGTCACCATCCCAAAAAACAGGCTGACGCTCAACGCCAGTATGAACAACACTACTTCAAATACCGAGGAAACGTGGTGCGCCAGCAGCGCCCAGTTGACCATCCCCACAATCACCACAAACGCTGCCAGGCGCATCGCGCCGCGCATGTCCCCGCGCCCCGTTATCAAATGGTTTCGCGCCATCCATACTCCCAATCCTAAAACGGTCAGCAATATCGCAAAACTAAACCATTGCGAGAGCGAGTTCTGCAGAGAGCGGACCGGTTCCTGCATCCGCGCCGCCTTGTCCCACGGTGAAATCTGTGTGAAAAAGATCGGCCTTCCTCGATAACCCGCCGCTTCTACGCGCAACGGAATCTCCGGGTGATTGGGCCAACTTCCCTCCCACGCTGCGCGCGTGTCTCCCCACGCCAACGGATACCATCGCGGCGCCACTGGCTTGAATTGGCTCGGCTCCAGCCCCGCCGCCGCAAACAACTTGCTCCAATCCGGCGCACGTGGGGGCTCTGTTGGAGGATCGTCCACTTGCGGAGGGATCGCACGAAACACCTGCATCTTGCCTTGCGGCGATAACCCTATGAATCGCGACCCCGAATGAGTCAGTGGCGGCTCGTCCGGTTGCACTCGTCCATAGATCAGATTATCCACGGGCGAAAGAGGCGTCAGGAGGATCGGGCTTTGCCGGTACCAGAAAAGCAGGCTCGGCGGTTCATCCTGCCGCAGATCCTCCCAGCGTGTTGGCGTCTTCATCGTTTCGGAGATATACCTCAGGTAATCCTGCTGCATCGTGAAGCTCTGCGCCGAATCCGCAGGCGCATCCGTGTAGCCAAAGGATCGAATCATTTCGTTCGCCTTCGCCGTCAATACCTCCGGGCTCGGCCCGAACGGAATGTAAGAAACCGCCTTCGTGCGTTTTGCGATTCCCACCAGCAGCACCAGCAAAATGCATACTCCCGCCAAGCACAGCAATCCAACGCGTGGGTTGAGCCCTTCTTTCTCCCCGGCTGCCGCCACCATCTCTGGCGAAGGCGTTTCTCCCGCCGCCAGTGCCGCTGCCAGCGGATCGCCTCCCGGCAATGCCGCCGCCACTTGCAACGCGGAAGCTGGCCGGTTGCTCGGATCTTTTTCCAAACACCTCAGAATTGCGCGCTCCAGCAGCGGGTCCAGGTCACGAACCAGAGTCGAAGGATTCGTAAACGTTCCCTCGTCGCGCGCCTTCAAAAGTTCGGGCAGCGTCGCAGCATCAAAAGCACGCTTCCCCGTCAGCACCTCATACATCACCAGTCCCAGCGAATAGAGGTCGCTCTTCGTCGTCACCTCTTTTCCGCTCAACTGCTCCGGCGCCATGTATGCCGGCGTACCGGCCCGTACCTCCGCGCCCTGAATACTCGCCGCAATTCCCGCCAGCCCGAAATCCGTGATGCGGATTTTCCCCGCGCCATCCAGCATCACGTTCGCCGGTTTCAGGTCCCGGTGAATTACTCCGCGATCGTGCGCCGCCGCCAGCCCCGCGCAAATTTGCCGCGAAATTTCCGCAGCCTTGTCTTGCGGCAGCCGTCCAATGCGCCGCACCAGCGATGCCAGGTCTTCTCCATCCACATACTCCATCGTCAGGAATGGAATCCCCTCGGCGTCGCCGATATCGAATACGCGACATACGTTCGGGTGTGAAACCTGCCGCGCCACGCGCACTTCGGAATGGAATCTCGTCAGTGCCGCCGGATCTCTCGTAAGAGCTTCCGGCAAAAACTTGATGGCCACCACCTGGCTGAGCTTCAAATCCTCGGCGCGATACACTTCGCCCATCCCGCCGCGTCCGAGGATGGCCACGATGCGGTAGCGCTCCCCAACAATCACTCCGGGAGCAAATCGTCCGCCCCCGATCGCGTCGCTGCTGAGCGTGGGATTGCTTGGAGGATTCGAGCGCACCACGCGCGGCGTCGAACCAGGTCGGGGAGTCGCCCGCGGTGTCGGCGGCAAATCCGGCGCTAACGTCTCTTGATTGGCGTCCAGCCCTGTCTCATCGCCCAGAACGGTCGCCGCCGTATCAACATCAACAGGCGATCC
>CAYOOS010000509.1:0-3507 GCA_964405585.1 uncultured Acidobacteriaceae bacterium
TGCTCCAATTTCTTCAATCCCATCATAGGGGCTAGCGCGTGGTCTCCAATTCGCACTAAGGAGAACGAAACCATGAAAACGAATCACAAACTGGCGCTGGCAGTTCTGGCTGGCGTCTCGATCGGTGTTGCTGGCGCCGCGGCGATTCACGCGCAGCAGGTCAAAACGCCTCCTGGCTACGTCATCGCGGAAGTCGAAGTATCAGATCCCGCTACCATGCAGAAATACGGCGAGAAAGTTCCGGATACGCTGGCGCCCTTCAATCACCACTATGTCGTTCGTGGCCATAATATCCAGCCTCTCGAGGGCGAACCACCCAAGGGCGGCATCGTGATCATCGCTTTCGATAGCGCTCAGAAAGCCCGCGAGTGGTGGGATTCGCCTGCGTACGACGCGATCAAGCCCATCCGGCACAGCGCGGCAAAAAGTCGCATCTTTATCGTCGAAGGCGTCACCCCTCAGTAACGCGACGGGGCAGGTAGTTTCGATTGAACTTTAGATATGCGTGATTCCGAACGGAGTCCGCGAAGTGAGGTACGGTTTTCCATCGCACGTACTTTGTGCGATGAATCCCTCTTCAGTTTTGGATTGCAAGTCAATACGTTACTACGAAGGACTACTCAGCTAGCCCCCAGCGCCACAACCCGCGTCCGCAATTTCTCAAACTCCACTGTCCCCAATCCCCGCGCACTCGCCATTTTCAAATACGGCAAAGCCGCCGCATCCAGATTCCAGTAAGCCTTCGCCACATACGCGTCCAGCGCCACCGCATCCGTCCCAGCGATTAGCGTCTTTTTCAGCGATACATCTTCCAGGTTCCCCCCGGTCGGCCCATTGCGCAACAGCACCCGGTAGGAGTCCATCAGCGTCAGCGTCGGTTTCATAAAATCCGCCAGATCCACCAGGCTTTCGTGAATCTGTTGATGCAGCCGGTGTCGCTGCCCTCCCAATATGCCGTACCAATTCTTCATTCCCAGCGTCGCCCCGGTTAGGCTGTGATGCTTCGCTATTGGAATGTTGATAATTTTGTCGGCTTCCAGAAATGGCTGGAACACCGGCCAGGCTTGCAGCACGTCGCCGCCCAGGTCGACTTCCTTGAATCGCGATGGCTCCGGCAAAATGACTTCCGCGCCTTCCTGCTTCGCCGCCGCCGCAATCCCCGAACGTTCAAAACATCGCCGTGGATCGTTGCAGCTCACATCCGTCACAATTACCTTTTTCGCGCCCGCTTCCCAGCATTGCCGCACCACTTCCGCCACCGTTTCCGGATTCGTGTTCGCTGCTTGCTCCGGCGTGCGGTCCCACGCGATGTTCGGCTTCACGATCACCACGTCCGTGCGCCCGATAAACCGCCGTATTCCTCCCATTTCCTCCAGCGCCCTCTGCACCAGTTCCCGCGGATTTCCACCGCGAATCACCGCCAACTCCGGCAGCGCTGCATTCGCCGCAATCGTGTGATCCCGCCGCGCGCCCACCACCAATTGCTCCACCGGCCGTGCGCTCCTCGCGCTCAGCCAATAACCGGCCGCCACTGTGCCCGCGCCAATCCCCGCCAGCCTCAGGATGCGCAGCATCGCCTCGCGCCGGTCAATCCCCGTCGCCTTTTCCGCAGCCGTGTTTTCTTTCGCTTCCGCCACTGTATTAAACCTCGATCAGCCGAATTCGCTTCGGATCATCCGTTCCCAGCCGGTGCTGCGCGTCCGCCGCAACCGCAAGGTACTTCGCCGGCCTGCCCACTTCCGCCAGCGGTTTCATCCCCTGTTCCGCGCGTTTTTTCTCGATGATTTGCCACGCCGTCCTGTCAATCGCCACGGGATCGCTCGCCACCATCACTGCGTTATATTTCCAGGTGTACTCCGGACTGAACATCGGCCCGCCTTGGTAGCACGCCATCATTGCATCCGCGATCACCAGCCGGAATTTGTTCTTGATCGCCGGAATCATGTTTAAGTCCGCAATATACGGGCAGCAGTTATTCTCGTGCAGATCCTGCGGGTTGTGATTGACCCCGTACATGTTCTTCAGCGCCATCGTTACTCCCGCAAGGTCGTGGTCCTTCGGCAGCGGCACATTGATCATGCAGTCGCACGTTCGCGTCAGCAGCTTCGATAGCCGCGTCTTCACCACACCAAATTCGGATGCAGTTTCTTCGTACTCTACTTCCTTACTATCCGTTCCCACCGTCCGAACGCCATTCCCCGTGTTCGTTATTTTGTATCCCACGCGGTCCAACTCCCGGTTCGTGCGGTCCCACACCACAATGTTGTTCGCTTTCACGCCCGCCTGCTGCAATCGTTCGCAGATCGCCTCCACCAGCACTATGTGCGTCGAAAGCCCCGGCCCACCAATCGTATTCACCTTTAGCCCGACCACTTCGCCGGGCCGTACCAGCTTCTTCCACGGTGTCACCGGATCGTCGCTCCGGTAGAAAGTCTGCATCGCGCGATCCAGCAGTTTTTCCACACGGCTTGC
Organism: uncultured Acidobacteriaceae bacterium; assembly: GCA_964405585.1. Classification (GTDB taxonomy): domain Bacteria; phylum Acidobacteriota; class Terriglobia; order Acidiferrales; family UBA7541; genus Acidiferrum. Next base: position 2,473 of record CAYOOS010000509.1, read on the forward strand.
CTCCGGTTTCGCGCTCGTTCCATACAATTGCTCATCCCGCGCGATCACCACCGTGGATTTGCCCTCGGCGCTTTCCGAGGCGCCGGCCTCCATGGCTGTCAGGAGCCCCACTTTGGCCGCGACGGCGCCCACCGCCATATTCTTCAGAAATTCCCTGCGGCTCTTTCCGTGTGTCTCGTTCATCTCGGCGCCCTCCCGCGAATCCTCTTCCAGCTAGTGAGCCAATTTCCGCTCGATCGCTCTTCCCAACTCCACCATCTCTTGCTCCAATTGCGGCGCCTCTTGATACGCCACAATCCTCACCAGATATTCACCCTTCCGAAATGTCAGGCTCTGCTTGTAGAGTCGCGAAGCCTCTCCCACTCCCGCACTTTTAGCCGTCCCCGCAGGTTCCGACTCGAATATCTTTTGCGCCCCCGCAGCGTTGGACATCGTGTAAATATCCGCCACCACCTGCGTTTGGTCCTTCGCTTTGTAATCCGCCGTGGACGTGCTCTTCACGCCCGCCTGCAGGTACTTTTCTGCGTCGCCATCGATATAATCAGACAGCTGTTCCGCCGCAAACGTGCGTATTTCTCCTGTCCTCATCCAACCATTCATTTCGCTCCCCTCGGGAAATCCATGATTCTGCGCCCCCGAGTTTTTCTTGCAACCTGCGCTCGCCAGCAAAACCCCCGCGAAAACTACACTGGCCACAACCCGCCAAGCCATCACCCTTTTTTTCATCATGCACGCTTCCTTCGTTGGTTCAACATAATCTGATTCGTCTTAGATCGCGTTTCCCCGATGCTGCTCACGGCCACTGCAGGCTGACCCTGCACCGGGCAGGCATATTCGCAAGCTCCGCAGCCCACGCAGAGTTGCGGATCCACGCGCGGTTGCTTCAACACTTTCACTTGCCCCTTCGCGTCAATCACTTCTGCGTCTTGCACGTAAATCGCTTTTGGCGATGTCGGGCACCATTCCTCGCACACGATGCATTCCGTCGCCATGGCCCATGGCAAGCAGCGCCCGCGATCGTAAAACGCCGTTCCT
>CAYOOS010000510.1:0-3501 GCA_964405585.1 uncultured Acidobacteriaceae bacterium
GGCGTGAAGGTGGTGTGCGGCGAAGTGGGGAATGTGGACCGCGATGGTCTAAGACAACTGGTGGACTCGCTGCGACAGAAGCTAGGCTCCGGCGTGGTGGTGCTAGGGATGCCTGAGGAGGGCAAAGTGGCCCTGATCGCCGGGGTTACGAAGGACCTGACAGCTAAAGTCCATGCTGGCAAGCTGATACAGGCCCTGGCGAAACAGGTGGGGGGCTCCGGAGGGGGCCGGCCGGACCTGGCGGAGGCTGGCGGAAAAGACACATCGGCGCTAAAAAATGCCCTGCAAAGCGTACCCTCGTTACTGGAAGCGCTGCTATAATCCGATGTAGCGCCAGGAGCGTGTCTCGCAAGTGACGCATTTCGCACCACTTGTTTGCAGACGATGCTTCGCAGTATGAATCCGTTGCCGGCTCCCATGAAAAGTCAGGGGCCCGCAAACGAAAACGAATTGTTATACCTATGCCTTCCCCCAGGCCGATTCGCGGTTCACAGCATCCAATGAGGAGCAGCACCGCCTTTGCGTTTTGTGTAGCTTTGCTTGTCCTGCTGGGAACAGCAGGCCAGAGCATGGCGCAAATTACCGCGGTGACGAACGAAGACGGCCGGCGATTGTTTGTGAACGCGGAACCGCCAACACTGGTGAAATTGCCGCCCGTAAAGCCGCCAGCAAGGATTTACTTGTCGGGAGAGATTTCGTTTCTGGGCCGCAGCCGTCCGGCGATGACGATTGACCGGGACGGCGTAGAAGCGCTGGTTCGCGAAGCAGCGGAACGGCATCGCGTGGATCCGGCGCTAGTGCGAGCGGTGATTGAAACGGAATCGAATTGGAATCCGGGAGCGATGTCGCGGAAAGGCGCGGTGGGCCTGATGCAGTTGATTCCGACGACGGCGCAACGTTTCGGGGCGAATGACGCATTCAACCCGAAACAAAATGTGGATGCGGGGGTTCGGTACCTGAAGACGCTGCTGGAACGGTACAACGGCAACCTGGATTTGGCTTTGGCGGCGTACAACGCGGGAGAAGGAGCGGTGGATCGAGCCCACGGGGTTCCGTCGTATCGGGAAACACGGAATTACGTGCAGAAGGTGCAGGATGCGTATTACCGGCCGGGTTCGGGAAGACTGGACAGTGCCTTTCAGCGGCCGAACAGCATTCACCGCGAAGTGGACGCCAACGGGCGGATTATTTTCTCGAACGAATGAAGTTGTGTGGAGTGGCTGGTTTGGGGGAAGCAAGAAACGGATGAGCCTGGGGCAAAAAAATTTCCACAAGGTTTTCGCCAGCGCTTCGCTGGGTTTTGCCCTGCTTGGCTGGTGCGCGATTCCCTGCCCCGCCGTCCCCTCGACAGCCAATAGCAGCATCAAACGAGAAGCGGCGAGCACGCAATTTGCAAAGGCCGAAGAGCAGCGCGCGGCGCTGAATGCCAAGGCTCCCGAGAAGCGCACGCTGGCGGATTACCGCCTGGTGGCGGGAAGCTACCGGCGCGTATACCTGATTACGCCGCACGCCCCAGAAGTTCCGGATGCGCTGTTTGCCGTGGGCGAACTGAACACGGAGATGGGCGACCACTTCGGGCGCAGTTATTACCAAGCCGCAGTGGATTCTTACGGCTTTTTGATACGCGAATACCCAACCAGCAAATTTGTGCAGGATGCCATGCTGCGCGTGGCTCAATTGCAGAAGGACCAACTGGGCGATTCAGCAGCGGCAACCAAGAGTTATCAGGATTTTCAGAGAAAATTCCCACGCTCGACGCACAAGCGCGAGGTGCAGGAAGCTCTGGCGGAATTGGCGTTATTGAGAAATGCCGAATCCGGCGATCTGCCGGCACAGAATAAAACGACGGCGAATCCGGCCGCGGCACCAATCGTGACAGCAACGAAGAGCGAGGCAACTGAGCCGACAGCCCGGAAATCAACAAGCGGTGGCGAGAGCGCCAAATCCGTGGAAATTCCGCGAGTGCAGCGCATTAAGACCAGCGTGACGCAGGACAGCACGGAAGTGACGATTGAGTTGGAAGATTCCGTGCAATATGTCTCTGGAAGAATCGCCAACCCGGACCGCATCTATTTCGATTTGCACGCCGCGCGTTTGAGCCCGGCTGTGGCCCGGGGCAACGTGCGAGTGAGCGGAAATCTGTTGAGCAAAGTGCGCGTGGCGCAGAACCAGAACGGCGTGGTTCGCGTGGTTCTAGATGTGAATGGCGTGCAGGATTACGCCGCTTCCCTGCTGAAAAAGCCGGCGCGGCTGGTGATTGAACTCTACAGCACAAGCCACGGAGCGAAGCCAGAGGCAGTGGAAACCGCGAAGGCGACTGGAAACGCGAAATCGCGCCCGAAAGAAAGTGCAGAAGATCCTGCTCCCACGGTGGTGCGCGCGGCGAAAACGGAGCCTGCCGCGGATGACGCGGCGGCTCGAAATAATGCACCGGTGACTTCTGCGGCGACTACTGATGCAACAGAGATGTTATCAGCACCGCCGCTTTCGCCAGCGCCCAAGCCCGAGCCTTCAAATGGCAAGCTGGTGAGAGCGAAGTCCGGCAAGGGCGGCGGGAAGCCAGACCTGGTGCAACCGGCAGCGGCACCCCAACCAACACGAGACGGGAATTCGACGCTGACTCGCGCGCTTGGCCTGAAAATCGGACGCATTGTCATTGACGCCGGACATGGCGGACACGACACGGGCACGATTGGGCCGACGGGTTTGATGGAGAAGGATTTGTGCCTGGACGTGGCTCTCCGGCTGGGAAAAATCATCGAGCAGAAGTTGCCGGGGGCGGACATCATCTATACGCGGTCCGACGACACGTTCATTCCGCTGGAAGAGCGCACGCACATTGCCAACGAGTCCAAGGCGGACCTGTTCATTTCCATTCATGCCAACTCCAGCCCGGATCATGGAGCGCGTGGAGTGGAGACGTACTACCTGAACTTGAAGGGCTCGCCGGAGGCGATGGAAGTGGCGGCGAGAGAAAATGCAGTCTCCCAGGAAGGCATTCACGAGCTGGAAGACCTGGTGAAACAGATTGCGCGCACGGAAAAGATTGACGAATCGAAAGAACTTGCCGAGGATGTGCAGGACTCGCTGGCGAAGCGGATGCAGAAGACGGCCAAGCCGGTGAAGAACCGCGGCGTGCGCAAGGCGCCGTTCGTGGTGCTGATTGGGGCGGATATGCCGTCAATCCTGACGGAGATTTCGTTCTTGAGCAACGCGTCGGACGAACAACTCCTAAAGAAGCCGGAACACCGGCAGCGGGTGGCGGAGGGACTCTATCAGGGCGTCGCCGCGTACCTGCAAAGCCTGAACAGCATGGCGGTCAACGTCTCTGGAAAGCCAAACCGGCCAGCGGTTGTCCCCGCCGTGGAACAATCCAGGAACCAGAAGTAGTCCACTGGCATCTAAAGGATAGGTTGTCATGCGGAGGATACTCTACGCACTGATATTGCTGGGCTTGCTCGCTTCGATGGGAGCTGGGGCGGAGCTTGGCTTGTTGCCGGA
>CAYOOS010000511.1:0-3476 GCA_964405585.1 uncultured Acidobacteriaceae bacterium
AAGCTTGATTTGCGGCTCGGCCAGGCTTGTGCCGCAACTCGCCACGACGTTGGCGATGCCCGCACGCGCGACGGCAATGGCGTCCATGTAACCTTCCACGAGAATGGCGAAATCCTGGCGGCGAATGGCGTCCTTGGCGCGGTCCATGTGGTAGAGCACGTTGCTCTTTGAATAGATGGGCGTCTCCGGCGAGTTCAGGTATTTGGGCAAATCGTCGCCAAGGGCGCGGCAGCCGAACGCCACTACTTTGCCGGATTCGTTGGCGATGGCGAAGGTGATGCGCCGACGGAACCTGTCAAAGAGCCGACCGCTTTGCTGATCGCGCGAGACGAGCCCCGATTCGACAAGCAGTTTTTCTGCATATTTCTGCTTCAAGTAACGCAGCAGGACGTCACCACCGCTGGGCGCATAGCCGATGCCGAACCGCGCGATGGCTTCTGCATTCAGTCCGCGATCTTCCAGGTAAGCGCGCGCCGCTTTTCCTTCCGCGGTGGATTCCAGTTGCTTGACGAAGAAGGCTTGCGCTTCCCGGTGCATTTCCACCAGCGCAGTTCGCTGCTGATTCTCTTTGCGTTCTTCCGGAGAACGCTCCTTTGGCTTCGGAATTGCTATGCCACATTTCTCCGCGACGACGCGCACGGCCTCTGGAAACTGGCACTTCTCCATCTCCATCACAAAACTGAAGACGTCGCCGCCTTTGCCGCAGCCAAAGCAATGGAAGATCTGTTTGACCGGATGTACGGCGAAGGAAGGAGTTTTTTCACCGTGAAACGGGCACAGCCCCGTGAAATTCTGGCCGCTCTTCTTCAGGCGCACGTATTCTCCCACCACGCGGACGATGTCCGCCTGTTGTTTTACGCGATCCGCAAATGATCCCGCTTCCGCCACTCCTCCCCTTTATGTTCTTAAATCTACAACTGTAATTGCTTTGCCGCCGTGCTCTTCGCTCTCGAATTGGGCGCGTTCGACTAGCGGATGGGACTTCAAGAATTCGCCAAGACCTTTGCGCAAGGCGCCGGTGCCGTGGCCATGAATGATGCGCACTTGCAGGCGATTTGCGAGCGCGGCTTCATCGAGGAATTTGTCCACGCGCTCGCTGGCTTGCTCGACGGTCATGCCGATCACATTGATCTCGCCGGTTGCGCCGCCTTCGCTGGACTGCGCGCTCACCGTAACATTTTCGCGCTTCGACGGCTGGATTGCAGCCTTCCCCACGGGCGCGCTTTCGATTCCCGTGATCTCCTCCACGGCCACCTTCATGCGCAGCGGGCCGGCTTCAATTTCCGCCGAGGAGCCTTCGACGCGGCGCAGAATTACGGGCTTACTGAACCCGCGCACGCGCACTTTCACTCCCGGCTGCAATTTGTCAGCACTCACTGTGTCGAGCGATTCGAGCTTCAGGCCAAGATCCTGCTGCGACTCGGAAATCGTCTGTACGACGGCGGCGTTCAGCTCTTCCTTGGCCTCGCCGCGCACATCCTGTAATTTGCGCCGCGTGGTCTTTTCCATCTGCGCGCGCAGTTCCCGTTCCTTTACGGCCTCTACCACGCGGGCCACATTTTCCTCGAAACGCTTCTGCATCTCCGCAAATTTCTGCTCGAGTTCGACGATGCGCTGCTTTTGCCGCTCCACCCACTCCGCCCGCAGCTTTCGCCGCTCCTCTTCCAGGGCGTGGCGTTCTTCGGCCATCTGCTTCTGCATGTGGTCTAATTCGTCGCGGCTGCGATGCAGGTAGGCGATGAGGTCGGCAGCTTCACGCGATTCCGGCGTCAAAAGCGAGCGCGCCTGTTCAATGATGGAATCCGCGAGGCCCAAGCGCTGGGCAATGGCGATGCCGCTTGATCCGCCGGGCACGCCCACCAACAGTCGAAACGTCGGCCGCAGATTTACGTCGTCGAACTCAACCGCGGCGTTCACGACGCCGGGCGTCGTGGAAGCGTAGGTCTTCAAGCGGTCGTGGTGCGTAGTGGCGAGCACAAAGCAATTCTTTTTGTGAAATTCATCGAGCAGTGCCACAGCCAGCGCCGCGCCCTCTTCGGGGGCAGTGCCCGTTCCCATTTCATCGACCAGGACAAGCGATTTCGGCGTGGCTTGCTCGAGCATGGATTTCAAGTTCAGCATGTGGGCGGAGAAGGTGGAAAGGTCCGCGGCGATGGATTGCTCGTCGCCAATATCCACGAGCAGGCGATCGAAAAGAGGCAGCACTATGCGCTGGGCTGCCACGGGGATCCCCGCTTGCGCCGCCAGCGCCGCCATTCCGGTGGTTTTCAGCGCCACCGTTTTTCCGCCTGTGTTAGGCCCGCTGATCACCAGCAGGCGCTCTTCTCCGCTCAACACAAGTGAGATCGGCACAATGGCGCGATGCTCTTTGCGCAGTTTGTCTTCCAGCACGGGGTGGCGGGCGGCGTCCAAGCGCAGTTCGGCGGCGTCGGAGAACTCCGGAATGCAGGCATCGAAATCGCGTGCGAAGCGAGCCCGCGCGAACACGCTGTCCAATTCCGCAATCGTATCCGCCGCTGCCTGTAAGGGCGACTGCATGTCCCGCAGGCGATCTGTTAGCTCCTTCAAGATGCGGAATATTTCCGCCGCTTCGTCTTCGGCGAGTTGCACCAGTTGGTTGTTGGTTTCCACCGTTTCGAAAGGCTCGACGAACACAGTTTGGCCCGTGCCGCTTGCGCCGTGCACGACGCCCTGCACGCTGCGTCGATGCTCCGCGCGGACGGGAATTACGAAGCGGTCGTTGCGCAGGGTTACGTAATCTTCACCGGCTTCCGCCTGCCGAGAGCGCAGAATCTGCTTCAAGGTGCGCTGAATGGACTCACGCGTTTGCACGATGCTGGCGCGAATTCGCCGCAAAGTGCTGGAGGCATCATCGCTGATTTCCCCGTTGGGCAACACGCAGCGCTTGATGGCCGCCTGTAAATCCTTGAAATCCGCCAGGGTTGCGGATCGCGCGGCCAGAAGAGGGAAGTTCGACGCTTCTTCACGGAACTGCAGACGGAGCCAGGCCGCAGTTTCCAGCAGAGAACCGGCATCCAGGAATTCTCCCGGCTCCAGCACCACTCCCGGCGCGTCCAGTTTTTCCAGCCAGGGCGCTGGATCGGCCAGGGCACCGAATCCCAGTTCGCGTTCCGCGCGCAGCCACTCGCGGGCTTCACGAATCAAGGCGAATGCGCTTTCCAGCGCGTCGCGATTCGTTCCCGGATCGAGTTCACCGGTGTGACGGCGGCCCGGCGCGCACGTCGTCCTGAGCCGCAATAATTCACGCAGCTTGTCGAATTCCAGCACTGCTTGAGCCGATCGCGACATTTTCCTTACTTGCCTTTCTTCAGTGCCATTGCCAGATAGCGAGCGGCGTCTTCGGGTGTCGCCGCCGTGTGCACCAGGGTTCCATTGGCTTCACCCCACACTCGCGATCCAGTCGACGCACGCGGCCCTTGCTCCACTTCCCGCACGCGCTCCAGTACGGGTTGCCA
>CAYOOS010000512.1:0-3466 GCA_964405585.1 uncultured Acidobacteriaceae bacterium
CCGCGCGAGCATACAACGCCCCGCACGGAGGCGCCTGCCTCATGTCATCACCCTTCAGAAACTGAGGGTGCGGATTGATGTCAGGCGGATTCGGGGAGGCGGAAATAGACTTGGACGTGGAATTCTTTTTCGAATAGGTCGGAGGCGCGTTGGGCGTCGCGGAGATCTTCGGTGGCATCGCCGCGGGCGTGGACTTGGAGGGTGACGCCGCCGCGTTGGAAGGATGTGCGAATTCTGTCGACGCGCTGGCGATGCGAATGGTCCAGGCCTTCGGCGATACGCAGGATGGCGGCGAGGCGGCGGGCTACGCGTTTGTCGTTGTTGTTGAGGGCGGAATAGGCGGGATGGTGGCTGGCTGGTTCGGATTTGCGGTTGTGATAGCGGACGAGCGCGCCCACCATGCTGCGGTCGCGGCCTTCGAGGCCAGGTATGTCGCCATTCAACGCGAGGTATTCTCCATGCTTGTGGTGGCCGCGATGACTGACGCGATGGCCTACATCATGCAGGAGCGCGCCGGATTCGAGTTGGACGCGCGCTTGCGGAGGCAAGTGATGCACGGCCTGAAGCTGGTCAAAAAGCATCAGGCTTAACTCGCGAACGTGTTCGGCGTGCTGCTGGTCGTATTCCAGGCGGCGGCCGAAATTTCTGGTGGAAATCAGCATGCGACGGGCTTCGGCGTTGTAGCGATGCGGCTCCTTACGCGAAAAGGCATCGTGGGCGGTTTCCTGCAGCAAGCCTTCGCGAATGCCCACGCTGGGAATGATGAAACGGCGGACATTGAGATAACGGGCGACGGTCAGGAGAATGATGGCGGCGATGGCCATGACGTCGGCGCGATCGCGGCGGACGCCGTAAGCCTTCATGCGGTCGCGTAGATCACGCTGCAGAATGCCGGGAAGGCGTTCGCGGAGGAGTGCGACCTCGAGAGAAGGCAGGCCTTCCTGGCGCGGGCCGGGTGCGACGTTTGCCAGCGTTTCGGCGTTGCCGCCGAGGGCGACGGAGATTTCGTCGGCAAGATTCAGGCGATTTGGGAGACGCGATTCGAGCAACGCGCGGACGTAACGACGAACCTGCTCGGTTTGCATGGGGCGAATGACGCCGGGAATGTCCAGGGTGGTCATCAGGCGGACGGTGCCGATGGGAAGCTGCGCACCCTGAATGATACTGTGATCGCGAAGAATACTGAGTTCGAGGCTGCCGCCGCCGAGATCGACGATGCAACGAGGTTGTTTGCCGGGGCCCATGGCCGCGAGTGCGGCAACGCGGCCGAGGCGGGATTCTTCCTTGGCGCTGATGACTTCCAGGCGAAGCCCGGTGGCTTGTTTGACGCGATGGACGAGGGTGTTGCGGTTTTGCGCTTCACGAGTGGCACTGGTGGCAACGGCGCGATATTTCGTGACGCCGAAGTCGTCCATGATTTCGCGGAGGCGGCGGAAGGCCTTTACACCTTTTTTCAGAAGATCTTCGCTAAAGCGGTGGCGAACGAATACGCCCTCGCCAAGACGGAGGGGATAGCGCTCGGTGGTGAGAGGCTCGATGTCCAAGGCGGAATATGCACGCGCGACGCTGATGCGGACTGCGTTGGAGCCGGCGTCGATGGCGGCGATGTGAACCGGCTCAGGCATGATCGTAATTAGCGCCAGAGATGGGCGAGAGCGGAAGAAGGAGTGTATTTGGTGGAGCGGATGCCGAGATGTTCGCCGATACGCTGGCGCAAGATTTTGTTGACGGAGGAAACGCTGGATTCGCCGTCGAGCTCGATGAAGGAGTTTCTCTTGGCCATGACCTCGAATTCGCGCTTGATCATGGTTTGATAACGCACGAAGGACCAATAGAGATCGTGGGAGAGGGACATGTCGCGGCCGGCTTCCCAATAGCTGATGGCCTGAGCTTTCTTGAATTCGCGAGCGAAGGCGGTTTCGGGACGCACGTTGAGCCAGAAGGTGAGATTCGGGCGCAGAGCCATGGCGTAAAGGCCAGTGAGGTAATCGCGATTGATGCCGCGGACGACGCTCCGGGCGATGAGAGTGAAGATGAAGCGGTCGGCAAGGACGACGGTGCCGGAACGAAGAGCGGGCACGATGCGGTGTTCGAGTTGATCGAAGAAGTCGGTGGCGTACATCAATGCGAGAGTGAGGCGGGTGACGGCGTTCTTGGCGAGCAGTTCGTCAATGTCGCGGCCGACAAGATTCGAGCGGCGAAGGCCGCTGGTTTGCACGGCGAAGCCTTCCGATTCCAGCCATTCCTGCAACAAGGCGATCTGCGTGGAGCGGCCGGAGCCGTCCAGGCCTTCCATGACGATAAGCGTACCGTTCAGTTCGCCGGGATCGAGCCCGACGAGCGGCTCGCCGAAAAAGTTTTGCGAGTCTTCCTGGTCGGGTGCAGGCATTTTCGGTGCGGGCGCAACTGGTTCAACGGCCGGAACCGGCGGATTCGGTTTGTCTTTTTCCTGGTCGGGCATGCCTATTCCTGCTCCTGGGTACGCGGGGCAAAGCGCTTGAGGTCGATCTTGGAAGCAACGATGTCGCGCATCTGTTTTTGCAATTTGTTCACGGGCAAAGTGCCATCGAGAACCACGAAATTGTCCGTGTCCACCATCTTGTCGTATTCCTCGAGGATGCGCGCCTGAAAGAGGCGAAAACTTTCGGCGCGTTCGTAAGAGAGACCCATGTCCATGCCAGCTTCGTAATATTTCAGCTTGGGACGGCCACTGAGGATGCGGTTGACGGCGACGTCGAGCGGAGCCCGGAAATAAAAGGTAATGTCGGGAACCGGGGCGAAACGGTAGAGATTGCGCAGCCAGCGATGGGAACAGCCACGGGCGGCGTCGCGCGCAAAGGCAGTGTAAATGTAACGGTCGGCGAGCACGAGATAGTCGCCCTGGAGGAGCGGCATGATCTGGCGCTCGCAACGATCAGCGAAGTCCGAGGCATGCAGAAGGGAAAAGGTGGTGGGCGTGAGAAGGCGCTTCTGCTTGCCGCGGCGCGTGGCCGATTTTACGAGCGGCGAGGAGTTCCATTCGGTGAAGTGCAGGCGGTAGCCGCCAATTTCGAGCCAGCGCTTGAGCAAATAGAGTTGCGTGCTTTTGCCGGAGCCGTCAGTGCCTTCAACGACGATGAGCGCGCCAGGATAGGCGCGGCTGGGAACGGGGCGGCCGGGCTGTGGAAGCGTGGTTTTGGAAGTGTCTGCGCGAACTGGTTTTGGTGTAGTGTCCTGAATTTCCATGGCTTGGCTAAGTGGAAGAGCCTCGGTACTTGGAGCGTAGTTTGTCATTGTTACAGTAGCATTACAACACAGAGGGATACGCGGAGGCAAAAGCGGCGGCGAGTGGCCGCACTCCAGATTCAGCAGCAGAGTTCACCCAGAACGGGAGTGCTTTATTCGTGCGCGGATGGGAGGAGGCAACGGAGCACCGGGAGCAACTTCCTGCGAAAAAACAGGGACCGCGAGACTCAAGGCAAGGAGC
>CAYOOS010000513.1:0-3458 GCA_964405585.1 uncultured Acidobacteriaceae bacterium
CATCGCCCTGCGCTACGAGTGAGGCATGCCCATGACCACACTGCGCTCCTTCCTTAACCGCATCAAAAACCTCTTCCACCGAACGCAACTCGATCGCGAATTGCAAGACGAACTGGCATCCCATCTCGACATGCACATCGCTGACAACCTCCGCGCCGGCCTGTCCGCCGAAGAAGCCCGCCGCCAGGCTCTTCTCTCTCTCGGCGGCCTCGAACAGACCAAAGAATCCGTGCGCGACTTCCATGGATTCCAATTCCTTAAGAACCTGGCGCGCGACTTGCGCTTTGGCTTCCGTTCTCTCCATAGGAATCGTGGTCTTTCTTTCATTGCCGTACTGACGCTCACGTTGGGCATCGGCGCAACCACAGTCATGTTTAGCGTGATCTACAGTGTTATTGTCGATGCGCTTCCCTATAAGAATTTCAACCGCTTTGTCGTTTTTAAAGTTCAAAATCTGGCAAACGCCGGAGCATGGAAAGAACGTGAATTTTTCACGCCGGGCGAGACTCACACCCTTCGTGAACAGAATCGTGTGTTCGAAGAAACGATCGCCTTCATCGGCATCCGCCTCTTGTACGACAACGGCAAATCCATTCGCTACTGGCCCCGGGGCGCGACAGTAACGGCCAACACATTCGACTTCCTGGGTGTCCCGCCACTCCTCGGGCGAACTTTCTCTCAGGAAGATGCTCGCCCGGGCGCTCCCCCGGTGTTCGTAATGAACTACCACTTCTGGCAATCGGAATTTGCCGGCGATCCTCAGATTCTCAACAAAATCTTCATTCTCGACGGCAAGCCCACAACTCTGGTCGGTATCATGCCTCAGGGGTTCAACGCGTTCAAAGGGAACTTCTGGCTTCTCATGACTGGCAATCAAATCAGAGGGTCTGTTATGGGACGACTTAAGCTTGGCGTGAGCGTGCGGGCCGCAGCAGCCGACCTCGATGCCATCTTGCACCGCTACCAGGAAGCTAATTCGGGCGGGACCTTTCCACTCCCTGAGAAATTCAATGTTGTGCCACAAACGCTACTCGACAGCCTGATTGGGGGGTTCAAGAAGACAATATACGGCTTGCTCGCCGCTGTCTTGCTTCTCCTCCTTATCGCGTGTAGCAATGTGGCTAACCTTTTGCTCGCGCGCGCCACCGCGCGAGAAAGGGAAATAGCCATGCGCTCCACCCTAGGCGCCTCGCGTGCGCGCCTTCTCCAGCAATTGCTTGCGGAAAGTTTCGCGCTCGCAGCGGCCGCCTCCATCGCAGGCTGCGCGGTGGCTTTTTTCGCTTTGCGAATTGTCGTGGCGCTCATCCCTGCCGGAACTCTTCCAGAGGAAACTGTAATTCGCATGAATGCGCCAGTCCTTTTGATCGCTCTGGGCATAACTCTTCTGACGACGATACTGTGTGGTCTTGCTCCGGCCCTCCACGTCATACGCGCCGACCTGCAACCTCACCTAATGAGCAGCGGCAAAGGTGTTGGTTCCAACTCACACCATGGCAGATTGCGCGCTGCTCTGGTCATCGGCGAAGTTGCTCTCTCCATCGTTTTGTTGATTGGCGCAGGCCTATTGATGCGCAGTTTTCTCGTCCTGACACGCGTGGACTTCGGGTTCGACCCCAGAAATGTTCTCTATTTTCGGCTCTCTCTACCCAAGGCATATAACACCGACGTTGATGTCACGCGGCAAAAGAAAAATGCCCTTACTCGGCAAATCCTCGAACGGCTTCGTGCCCTCCCAGGCGTGACCTTTGTTGCCGAATCCACTGAAGAACCCCCGCTTGAAGACGAGTGGAGTGACACAATCATTCCTGGCAAGCTTCACATCGAACGGTGGCAGACCACTCTTGAGTCGGTTAGCGAAGGTTATTTCCAAATGCTCGGCCTGCCTCTGATTCGCGGCAGATACATTTCGGAAGAAGATGTGAGCGCTGCGAGCAAAGTCATGGTCGTCAACCAAGCCTTTGTTCGCCAGTATTTTCCTAACGAAGACCCTATCGGCCGCAAAGTCAAAATGGACCTACTCGACCGTCCCTTTTTCGATGCGCCCCACGACACCTATTTCCAAATCATCGGGATCGCGAGGGACTACAAAACTCGTGACTTTGACAACCCCGCGTGGGCCGCCCACCCCCAAGCTTTCATTCCCTACAGCGTGCAGGGATATAGCTGGCGGACCTATATGGCCAGGACAGCCGTGGACCCTGCGCTAATTTCAAAAGTCGTGGGACAGGAAGTGCGAGCGATTGATCCCTCCTTGGAAATCGCCACCTTAGGAACGCTGGAAGGGACGCTGAAAGCTTTTTACCGTGGCCCCCAGTTTGAACTCGTGACACTGGGGGCGTTCGCTGTCGTTGGCATGCTTCTCGTGCTCGTGGGCATCTCCAGCGCAATGGTCTACACCGTATCCCTCCGGATTCACGAGATTGGCATCCGCATGGCTCTCGGCGCACAGCGCTCAAATATTCTGAGCATGGTCCTCACTACAGGTCTCGGTCTGATTGGCGCTGGAAAAGCCATTGGCTTGCTGGCCAGCTATACAGTAACGCGATTCCTGGCTACTGAGATTTCAGGCGTCTCGGTAACCGATCCATGGACATTCGGTGCGGTCGCTATCCTTGTAACGGTTATCGGCCTCGTTGCCTGCTACATCCCCGCCCGCCGCGCCACCCGCGTCGATCCCATGATCGCCCTGCGCTACGAGTAAGTCTCCTCCCATGACTTCACCCCCACGCCGCGCCCAAATTCGTCTTTAGGTTCCGGGCAACTTATTTCGTTCCCCGGCGTCGAACAATCTACGCCCTTTTGCGTATTTGGAAGTGGGGGTAGTCGAGAAGTGCCTATCCCCAAGCTGCCGCTGGAACTCGATCAGGGACTAAGGCACGACTGAGATAGGGCTGCAAGCAGGTGATGCGGAATCGGCAACGCCACATGGGGGCTCCATGGAATCGCTCTGGCAGGATATCCGCTACGCATTGAGGAATCTTAGCAACTCACCCGGCTTCGCCATCGTTGCCATCCTCACCCTTGCCTTGGGCATCGGGGCATCCACTGCCATTTTCAGCGTTCTCGAAAATATCATGTTGGAGCCCTTCCCCTATCCCGATGCGCAGCGCTACATGTCCATCCAGATTCACGACACGGAACGAAATGAACCGGGCGGACGCTCCGGTTTCAGCGGGCCCGAGTTTTTGGACTATGAAGCCCAGACCCACGTCTTCGATCGCGTGATTGCCAATGACAACCTGGACGTCCTCTACCGTTCCGGCGAAGGCACTCAACTCCTGCAAGGTAATTACGCTACACCAGGGACCTTCGAATTTCTCGGCATGCCCGCGCTGCTTGGCCGCGTGATGCAATCCGCTGACTACGAGCCTGGCGCTTCTCCCGTCTTCGTTCTGCGCTACAAAACCTGGGTCAAGGAATTTGCTGGCGATCCCAGCATCATCAATAAAACTTTCGTT
>CAYOOS010000514.1:0-3455 GCA_964405585.1 uncultured Acidobacteriaceae bacterium
ACGACCCGACGGAGATTGCGGGCTGGTACGAAGCCCCGCTGCAGCAGACGTTTCAAGATGGAGCATCCTTCCCGCCGCCACAGACTTATCTGAGCGAGGCGCTGCCGCCTTCGCCAGCGGCGCCAAGTCATGAGGTCAACATCAACACCCAGGCAACGGGTCTGCTCAACAGGTTGCCCGCCGCGATTGGATCTTTCCCTGGACTGCAAACATACGCAAATGGGCCTTACCGCTACGGCTATATTGGATTATCCGATCGGCGGATGGTGCCGATATTGCGGCCCGGGAGCATGGTGCTGGTGGATACGTCGGTGACAAAGATCGAAGTAAACGAATGGTTGAGCGAATACGACCGGCCGCTGTATTTCGTGGAATTGCGGGGGGGATACAGGTGCGGCTGGTTCCAGAAGGAAAAATCGGTGCTGAGCATGCAACCGCACACGCTGTCGCATTGCATGCCGGAATCCTGGCGGACACCGGAAGAAGCAGAAGTGGTGGGGCAGGTGGTGGGCCTGGTTACGTATCTGAATGAGCCTTGGGCTTCTTCTCCTGCAGCAATTCGCACAGCGCGTGAAGATTTGAACAGAAAAGCTTCTTGAGGTAATCGGGGGCCTGGGGAGGAATCCAGGCCGGGGCCTTCGCGTTACATTCCTGGACGTGCGCCTCCATTCCGCCGGGAAGAGTGTCCAGATAGCCGCGTAATTCTTCTTCCTGGAGCGACAGCGGCGATTCTAGCAGGCGCTCAAAGATCTCCTCGTGACAACTGGTGATCGCCCGATTGACGCTCTCTTCGCCAAATACCGCACCCAATCGAGGATGAGAATAAAACCCGGTGACTGGATCGCGGAGAGTGGCGACGTAGGCGAGCCGCTCGTACATGCCCTCCATGGGTTCCAGGTAATGCACGGCCAGGTCATAGAGAATCTGGCGATGAATTTGAAGTTGATCGAGCATTCGGATAATCCAGTTTGGAACCGTGTTCCGCCAACAGAACTTTTTCGCGCGCACTGAGTGAGCAACCCTGTGAGCTGGCACCCTCCCTGCGAAGGAGAGTGCCCCGTGAAAAAAGTACTGCTAACACTTTCAGTTACAATTTCGGTAAGCCTAATCCTACTGGCCATTACAGTGCCGGTCAACCATTCCCGCATGTTGCCGACTTGGAATAAAGGTTTTATCCAGGCCGATGGCGTGCCGCTACCTCCGCCCATTATTCCACCACCGCAAAATCCGCCGAAGCTCGTTGCGGACGGTGTGCCACTGCCTCCACCGATCATCCCTCCGCCACAAAATCCGCCCAAGCTCGTTGCCGATGGCGTGCCTCTGCCTCCGCCGATCATTCCTCCGCCACAAAACCCGCCTAAGCTTGTTGCCGATGGCGTGCCTCTGCCTCCGCCGATCATTCCTCCGCCACAGAACCCGCCTAAGCTCGTTGCCGATGGCGTGCCTCTGCCTCCACCGATCATCCCTCCGCCACAAAATCCGCCCAAGTTTGCTGCCGATGGAGTGTCTCTCCCGGCACCGAACGTGGCCGGCAGTTGGACTTCCTAAGGAGATGCTAATTCCTGGATGGCTAGCATAACGCTGCGGTAATGTTTTATTGTTTACTTTCGAGTTATGTTATGCTAGCCTCTTTTCATAATGCCGGCAGCGCTCAACCTGAGTAATCTGGAGTGGGCCGTCACCACACTGGCGGAATTGATCCTGCTTGTATACCTGGTGCGGCGAAAGCATTTCCGTTCGCACCCGGTTTTTTCGTCCTACGTTCTGATTGTCATTCTGCAGAGTGCCTTTACGGCGCTGACGTATGCACTGTGGGGTTTCCAAAGCCAGAAAGTCTGGCTCATGTTCTGGCTCGTTCAACTGGCCGTGACGCTAGTGCGCTTTGCTGCCGTAATGGAACTGATCCGGCATATCCTCCGCCCTTTTTCCGGTGTCTGGGCGCTCGGCCGGCGGCTGTTGCTGGCCGTTGTCGGCGCTGTTCTTGTTTACACAGCGCTGCTATCGAGAGAATACTGGCGTAAATTACCGTTAAACCTAGACCGCGGCGCGGCGCTTGCGGTTGCGGCGGTGATCGTTGCGCTTTTCCTGTTTACCCGTTACTACGGGTTGCCTATGGAAAACCTCGATCGTTCGCTGTGCATCGGCTTCTGCCTGTACTCCTGCTTCTCCGTCATCAACGATTCGATTTTCGATAAATTTCTTTTGAGCTATCTGAACCTTTGGAATTTCCTTGGCGTGCTGACATTTCTGGCCAGTCTACTGGTGTGGATAGGCGCCGCTCACGCCAATCCGGCAACGGTTCCAGCACGGGATTTCGCTTTCGTTTCGAAGGAAGAGTACGGAAAGCTTTCTACCGAGGTAAATGTCCGGCTTCGCGAACTAAACGAGCGACTCGACCATGTGCCACATTCGGAGGACCAGCATTCATGAGTTTCACGATCATCCTCTTCATCCTTCTGGCGGTGCTGCTGATTGGCGCATTGCTGTGGGCCGCACGGCCAATCGAACGCGGTGCAATTTCGGCCGATACCGTATTGAGGGCACTATCCGAAGAGCACCACTATTCCCGCCTCTCGAAGATTCTCCAAGTTTTACAACCTGGAGACACTGCCTTTCTGGGCCCACGGGGATTCACCGCGCTCCGCAACCAGATTCGCTCCGAGCGCAAGCGCATTGCGCTGCTCTATCTGGATGACCTGCAACGGGAATACGAGATGCTTCTGGAAGCGTCCCGCGTGATAGCAGCCATGGCGCCGGAGTTAATCGCGATGGACGAGGCCAAGCGATTCAAGCTGAATCTGCGCTTCGCGATGGGCTGCCGCTATTTGCGCTGGAAGCTACGCCTGGGACTGGAACCCCAAAACGTGTTTGGGTGGCTCTCCGAGATGTCCGGCGGGATGGCGCTGCGGCTGGAATTGGCCACCAATCATATTGGGGATCGCGCCGCCGTGAGTTCGGATTATTCTTCAATTCTGGACGAGGGTGGGAACGGGCCGGAGTAACCTTGCGTCCACCGCCGCCAAGAGGTCTGTCGCCTGAAAGGGCTTCTGCAGAATGCCCGCAGCGGGCTCCGCGAGTAAGGCCTTCGTATCCTTGTCCGGGACCGCCGCGCTCATCCACAAAATGCGTGGACCAAGACCGGACGATTCAAAGGGATGAACATTCTGTGAACTGCCGCCATTCTCCTGAACTGCCAACTGCCAGTCCGCAATAACCAGATCAAATCCAGCGTTCGCAAAAAGGTTTCTGGCGTCGGCCAGCGACTTCGCGGTTTCCACCAGGTAATCGTTAGAGTGCAACAATCCAGCCACACTCTCGAGCACCGACTCCTCGGCATCGACAACAAGAATTCGTCCGCCGCGGGCCGTAGCGGGCTTTTCCGACTCCGCAGGAACCTCGGGATGTTTCGTGTGATAGAGCGGCAGTTCGATGCGGAAACAAGCGCCGTGCGGGGG
>CAYOOS010000515.1:0-3449 GCA_964405585.1 uncultured Acidobacteriaceae bacterium
CAGGTTGAAGGAAAAACCTTCTGCGAGCCTTGAACCGCCGTCACCAGGCGACGAGACGGATTCATCTGCTGCAGATTCAGAGTCGATCGGTAACGGCCTTCCAGCTCCCGTAGCAGAAACTGATTCTGAATGCCTCGATACAGAACTGCTGACGTAATTCCGACTTCGATTTATGGAAAGTGGATCTAACCCTTCTTGGCATTGATTTTCGCCCATCTCTGCTTAGCAGCCAGGCTGAGCTTGCGCTTGGTAGCCGCGGACATGGGACGCTTCTTGCCCAACTTCGTTGTTGGACCCTTCTTAACTGCACCCGCGTGGTGCTGGCCAATGGTCTCGGCATATGCTTTGATCGCAGCTGTAATGGCATGCACTTCTTGCATAAGCTCGGTGCGTTTTCGTTCGAGTTCTTGTAGCATCGATATACCTCCAGCCAGAGCATAGCATGGAGAAACAAAAACGCTGTGCTGGGTTTTTGTAGAAAGATCATCTGAGCCACTTCGCCGCCACATCAATTACATTGAAAAGTGCCTCTACTACGGATTCACGGTCTACTATAAATTCAGCTAACGGTCGTTCAGTTCTTCTCGCTGAAAGCGATTCTCAAATATGTTGATACAGAACTGTTGACCTAGTTACAGATCATGAAAGAACGGATACCAGAAGTCAGCAATGAGGGCAGCCTGGTTACAGTTCAGGATTCAAAGCACAGCAAAGCGTTGGAGGTAGTTCAAGAATACGCGTAACAAACCGAGAATCGCCCCGTCACACTAAAAGGAGAACAAGCAAATGGAAATCATAACTGGATTCACTCACGGCATTAGGATCATACCCACCACAATCGATACGTACATGATTACTTTTTTCCTCAGCGGAGAACGCTGCCTGGCATTCAACGATCAAGCCCGCAGGGCAGAAGCGTTAGACGGTCAGAAAGTCCAAGCTGAAGGATTCTGGCGGCCTTACAGTGACGAACGTGAATTCGATGTCTGGAACATTAAATACAGTCATGCTGCAGACAGATTTGTCACCGTAGTGGAGTGACCATGGTGCGCTGTTCGGCTGAAAATGCCCTGTCTTAATACCCAAAACGCGACATTCAGTCTGTTACGGCTCATCGGTGGAAGGCGAGACATTTCAGAAAGCCTATCTCTTTCGATAAGACCCGAGACTGTAACCTGAGGGAAGAGTTACGGGTAATCGGAGAATAGACGTAACAAACTTCAGAAGCCGACAATAACTAGGCCTCTCTCTTCGCGACGGCGCATTTCTTAAACTTTGAAGCTCTACATCTCGGTATTTGGGGATACACATGACTCACTGAGTCAGCATTTCACAATCTCGTCCAGCGCTCACGGTCCCAACTCCGCCTGGCAACGAACCAGAAGCCTTCAGTTCTCTCGCCTTTTTTCTGGAAGGGGATTCCCAGTTAGCCAGAACGTAAGAGCAAAACAACTTAGGCATCCTGGCTGTAGAACGGGCGGTCTTTTTCGACAGCTCTGAATCGATACAAGGGGGTAAGGACGAAAAAGTGTTCTCCTGCCTTCCCTGCTGGGTCTATATATATAGGAACTCGCCCGCCCCGCTCTGATCGCGAGAACGCCGAGCCGCAGGAGCCTTACTGCTTAAGCCAGAAGCGTCCCGTGGGATTGGCGAACGAAAACTCTGGTAGCGGGCCACATTTCGATAATGCGTCTCGGGCACTGTCTACCTTCGCTGTCGGGGCATCCTCCGACAGCTACTTACGGACGCCCAATGTCCTTTTCTCTTTGATGGTGGCGGTGTTTGCGGGGGCTTATTCTTCTGATCGAGTCGGCATTGTCCGCAGGGGAACGGTTTTCCGTGCTTAGGGCATTTGTTCGCACTCGTGGCGCTTCACCTCGGTTTGGCTATTAGTCAAAAAGAGGGCCAGATGGCGGAACCGCTGCACCCGGCCCCAGTAAACTGGACGTCCTAGGAGGAAGCTAGATCGTTGGCCATTCTCCATTGGCAGTCAAGCTCCGGCGGTATAGGTTCTCGAAGCGCGGAACGGTGGTCTGGACCACATTCCGATAACTTACCAGATGGGATGAGAAGGCCGGTCTCCAGCGGAATGCGACACGCTCCCAATGATCGACGCGCTCAAGGTGCAATGGAAAGGAGACCCACTTATGAAAAACAATAGTACTGTGGCAACCAGACGGAAGCAGATTTTCAAACAGAAGCGGCTGACGATTGGAATGGACCTGGGAGATCGATTCACCTACTACTGCGTGCTGGACGAAGCGGGCGAAGTGATGCTTGAAAAGAAGCTGCCGACGACCAGGCAAGCGATGAAGCAGGTGTTTGGCAGAATGCCGAGCAGGCGCGTGGCTCTGGAAACCGGGGCGCATTCTCCGTGGGTCAGCCGGCAGTTGACCGAGTTGGGCCACGACGTGATCGTAGTGTATGCGCGGAGCGTTCGATTGATCGGGGAAAGTAGCCGGAAAGATGACCGGCTGGACGCGCGGATGCTGGCGCGATTGGCGCGGCTGGATCCACGGTTGCTGAGTCCGGTGCAGCATCGCGGTGCCCAGAAGCAAGCGCATCTGACAGTGATTCGGACGCGCGGACAGCGCTGGTAAATTCTGCGCGGGCTGACGAAATCCTACGGAGAGCGGCTGCGCAAGTGCGGTACGCAGCAGGTGAGCGGGAGTGCAGATGCGAGGCTCAGCGCGGAATTGCGAGTTGCTTTGGAACCACTGCTGGGAGAAGTAGAATCGCTGAACCAGCGCATCGCCGAGTACGACCGGCGGATTGAACAGATCGCCAGCGAAGTGCATCCGGAAGTGGCGTGGCTGAAACAAGTCAAAGGTGCGGGCAGACTGATCGCGTTGAGTTTCGTGCTGACAGTGAGAAATCCTCGCCGGTTTCGCCGCAGCCGCGATGTGGGTTGTCACCTGGGGCTGCGCCCCGGGCGCAGAAACTCGGGCAGCAGTCAATCGCAGCTGCACATCAGCAAGGAAGGCGACCGCTACCTGCGAACGCTGATGGTGCAAGGAGCGCATTACATTCTGGGGCCGTTTGGACAGGACAGCGATTTGCGGCGATGGAGATTTAAACTAGCCGAGCGAGGAGGAAGCAACGCCAACAAACGCGCGGTGGTTGCTGTCGCACGCAAACTGTCCGTGCTGCTGCACAAGCTTTGGGTGAGCGGCGAGGTCTACCAACCCTTGTACAAGAACGGTGCTGGCACAAGCAAGGTGGCGTAAAGCGAAATTGGAATCGTTCTTGCGGAACCGCCGAGTTCAGGTGACTGCGGTCAAGTCCTGGCCCAACTTTCCGGCGCAAGCTGGGGAGCCGAGGTCGATTCTCAGGTAGCAGCGCCCGCTGAAACGAGAACGCCCAACTGGCAGCGAGCGAGCAATCGCTCAGCAAGGCGTGCGGATGGAACAATGGCGGCAGAGGCGGATAGGTTCCCGGGAAGACCACTC
>CAYOOS010000516.1:0-3447 GCA_964405585.1 uncultured Acidobacteriaceae bacterium
CACCCAACGGCCCCGCCAGGACTCCGCCTGCATTCGCAACGCGTTCAACGCCTCCGCCCAGCCGTGAATCTCCCACGGAACACGGCAAACTTCCAATTGAAAATCGTGTGCTTGCAGAGCGGTCCCAAGGTAACCGCAGTACTGTTCAACAGCGTCGGTGGGCGAGTCTTTGCGCCCAAGCAAAGCAACAAGCGGGCGCATCATTGTGGCAGCGCGAGGACGTGATTTTCGTCGAGGTTCCGGCAGCGGTAGCCGAATTTTGCAAATTTTCGCGTTAGCTCGCGATGATTCTCGGCGCTGTGCATCTCCACCAGCAGGACGGGGCGTTTTTCGCGCAGGATTCGCACCGTGCCTTCAAACACGGCTGCCTCCGCTCCTTCCACATCGCATTTAATGAAATCGGGCGATGGATAGCTGGAGGGAAAGCCATCGAGAGAGATCGCGTCCACCGCGATCGTATTGCCTGCATTGTGAGAAGAAATGGAGACGTAACCCAATCCGCGGTCGGGAGAGACGCTCGCGTCCACGCGAACGAAAAACACCGTGCTGGGCTCGGACCAGACCGCTTTCTGCACCACGGTCGCCTGAGTGAATTCATTCCGTCCCAGGTTTTCGCGGAGACGCGCGGCAATTTCGGGATCGGCTTCAAAGGAAATCACATGGCCGAACGGACCAACGATGCGCGCAGCAAGTAGCGAGAAAAAACCGATATTGGCGCCAACATCATAAAAAGTCATGCCGGGGCGAAGATAATCCACGATTGTCTGTTGCACTACCGGTTCTCCCAGACCCTCCAGCGTAGTTTGCCCGGTGCGCGGATTCACGAGAATCCATAGGCCTTCGGCGTGCCCGCGCTGAATGCGCACCCACGTCAGCGTGTCGGGGGGAAGGAGCTTGCGGCTTGCCCAACTCAGCGCGCTTCCCAAGACGGGGACATGACGAAGACGCATGAGCGAGGAGCCGTAGCGCAAGAAAAGATTCGCGACTTGGCGGGAAGGTTCGCTCATGCGAGTGCTCCAATGCTTGCCGGGCCCACGGACTGTGAATACAACGGCTGCATTCTACTTCTCCACCAGAAAGCTTCCGAGAACCAGCGCGTCCATGCCCGAACTGAAAAACGTGCGGATGGCATCGGTGGGCGTGTGCACGATAGCTTCGCCGCGAAGATTGAATGACGTATTCATGACGACGGGAACACCCGTGCGTTTGCCGAATTCATCAATCAGCCGCCAGTAGAGCGGGTTGATTTCCTGTTCAACGGTCTGCGGCCGCGCGCTGCCATCCACATGCGTCACAGAGGGAATGACGCTTCGCTTCTCGGGGCGGACCTGCGCTGTGAGAATCATGAACGGCGAATCGTAGGCGGACTCGAGGAATTCGGGGGCGGCTTCTTTTTTCATAGAGGGAGCAAAGGGGCGCCACCACTCGCGAAATTTTACCGCATTGTTCACTTTGACGTTCATTTCCGGGTCGCGAGGGTCGGCAAGTATCGAGCGGCTCCCCAGCGCGCGCGGGCCGAACTCCATGCGCCCTTGAAACCAGCCGATAATTTCGCCGTGCGAAAGGAGTTCCGCAGCCGTGGCAGCGGGATCGGAAAGCCGCGTGCAGCGTATCTTGTAGGTGTTGAGAGCAGCGGCGATCGCATCGTCATCGAACGAAGGGCCAAGATACACGTGCCGCATGGGCTTGATGGGCAGACGCTGTCCACCATCGAGATAAGGGGCAAACGCGGCGCCGAGAGCAACGCCATCATCGGAAGCGGCGGGCTGTACGAAAAGCTTGTCGATGACGCCAGAGGCGAGGATCTTGCCGTTGGCTTTGGAATTTAGTGCGACGCCACCCGCAAGGCACAAATTGCGGCTGTGCGTTTTTTCCAGCGCGAGCCGGACAGCGCTCATCATTGCGGCTTCACACAAATCCTGAACCGCGAAGGCAATGTTCTTATGGCGGTCATCAATCTCGCTTTCAGGCACGCGCGGAGAACCGAGCGAAGAGGGCCAGCCATCGAAGGAACCGCTGCCATCGCCCATCAGCAAATCGGTGTGCACCTTGTAAGGAGCAGCTTCGGGATCGATAAACGCACCGAGATCTATGCCAGGAGCGCCGTAGGGAGCCAGGCCCATGACTTTCCACTCATCCGCGTTGGGAGTGAAGCCGAGAAACTCCGTGAAACGGGCGTAGAAAAGGCCGAGAGATTCCGGCCAGTTGATAGTTTGTATATGTTCGATATGTCCATGACTGCCGCGCCAAATGGAAGTAGCTTCCCAGGCCCCGCGTCCATCCATCACGACGATCGCGGCATCGTCAAAACCGGAAAAGGAATAGGTACTAATGGCGTGCGCGTAGTGATGATCGACAAAACGAAAGCGCGCCTTGGCCGGGCCAAAATGCTGTGAAAAACGCCGCGCGCCGCCGCCCTGGTGTCCCATGCTGACGAATTGACGCGTGGAGTTCAGGACGCTGAGATAGTTGGCGGGCCACCTGCCGGTGGCGAAGAGTTTTAGATCGTGGCGAAAGGTCGCACCAGGCGTTTGCCACCCAAAACACACTTCATCAATTTGGCCGGGAGAAAGTTTTGCAAAGTCGAGGCAGGCTTGGATGGCAAGTTGCGGAAAGCGCGCATCGTGCTTCAGGCGGCTGATGCGCTCTTCGGCCACGGCGAAGAGCAGTTCTCCATCGCGAACGATGCATGCGGAGGAATCATGCATCTGGGAATAGTTGAGCCCAAGTGTGATCATGCTAAGAGAGCTTCCTCCGCGATACGAAAACCAGCGAATCCACTTCGTCAACGATTCGCCAGGGCCCCGCGCCCGTGCCTTGCCGGAAAACTCGATCAACGAATCGCACCGGACCATAGTCCGGCGTGGACCACCCTGACGGAAAGAGTCGCGCATCGTGGAAGGCAACCACGCCGTTCTCCGCAACAAAGGGCGACCAGTCCTGCCAATCGCGCTCGACAGCTTCCTCGCGGTGATCGCCGTCAATCAGAAGAAAATCGATGGCCTGCTTCCATTCACGAACAGCGTCTTGGCTGAATGCCTCAATCCACACGGTGCGCGCCGCCCCGGTGGAATTGACCACACGGTGCGCCGCGCGCTTCAGAAAATTGAGGGCGGGAATCCGCGAGAGATGGTACGGGTCAACCAGATTCAGTGTGCCCTGCGGATTCATAGCTTCACGCAGCCCGGCGGCTGAGG
This sequence comes from uncultured Acidobacteriaceae bacterium, assembly GCA_964405585.1. Lineage (GTDB taxonomy): Bacteria > Acidobacteriota > Terriglobia > Acidiferrales > UBA7541 > Acidiferrum. The sequence goes on from CAYOOS010000516.1 coordinate 3,198, forward strand.
CCCCCTCCGCCACGCCGATTTCCACCACACACTGCGCGTTACGGGAGTAGCGCATCAGCGCTTTATGCTCCTCCAAAGTGTGTTGCGCAATGGGAACCCGCAAGCCAGCCCACGCAAAAAACGGATGCTGCAAAAAACGAGGCGTGGCTGGGACGCGTGTCGCAGGAACTTGCGCGAATTGGATGCGTGAACTCATAAAGGACCCGGAATATCCCGGCGAAACTCACCTCATGAATATCTTACAGACTTG
>CAYOOS010000517.1:0-2821 GCA_964405585.1 uncultured Acidobacteriaceae bacterium
CAAGGGCCGCGCGAAATCTTCTTCCTGCCACCAAAAAATTCGGGCAAAGAGAGATGGAACGGCCTGCGCATGTCGCCCATCGATCCGGGAATCGAAGCGCGCACGGGCTTCGCGCTGGTTAAGCCGTATCCGGAGTTGCGCGCCACCGTCGAACGGCTTGCCAAGATTTACCCCTCGTTCTATACCGTGCTTCCCTACGAGCACGAAAATGGCGATTACCCGCATGAAAAGCAAACGGTAGATTGGCTGAAGCTCGCCGTGCCTCAGGCCAGCATCAAGGACATTCGCACGAATATCACCGACCTCCGCGCCATCAAATCGCCCACGGAAATTGCTTTGCTGCGCCAGGCGATCGATCTCTCGCTTGATGCGCAGTTCGCGGCCATGAAGATGATTCAGCCGGGGCTGTTCGAGTATCAGGTGGCGGCGAAAATGGTCTACGTCCACGCGATGGGCGGCTCGGAAGCGGAAGCCTATGCGCCCATCGTCGGCTCGGGCATCAATTCCACGGCTCTGCATTACGACAAGCTTTCCCGCAAAATCGAAGATGGCGACGTCGTGCTGATGGATGTGGCCGCGCAATACGGTGGCTACGCGGCGGACATCACGCGCACTGTGCCCGCCAACGGCAAGTACACGCCGCGGCAGCGCGAAATCTACGAGATCGTGCTTGGTGCACAGAACGCCGCGATGGCCGCGATCCGTCCCGGCGCCAGCCTGGGCTGCCGTGAGAAGCGCGACAAAAAAGATACGCTATTCGCCATCGCCTACAACTACATCAACTCGCACGGCAAGGATTCACACGGCAAGCCGCTGGGCCAGTATTTCATTCACGGCTTGGGCCACTCGATCGGGCTAAATGTGCACGACCCGGGCCTCGAAGGCTGCAAGCCTCTCGCGCCGGGCATGATCGTCACCATGGAACCCGGCATTTATATCCCCGAGGAAAATCTCGGCGTGCGCATCGAAGACGACGTGCTAGTCACGGAATCCGGCTACGAACTCCTGAGCCAAAAACTCCCCCGCGACCCCGACGAAATCGAAAAAATCATGGCGGAAGCCGCCAAACAACGAGAGGCAGGGTCTACGCAGTAAACCTCGATCAAGTTAGGCATTGCTAGTGTGGCTTCTTTCGTTGGCCCATCACCATCGATCGAATGCACTGTAGAGGTAGAAATGATCCTCGCACTAGTAGCCACCTCTCCGATTTGCCGAGAAATCGGGACTTGACCGATCGAGCCGAGGAAACGCATCTTGCGCTTGATCGACTGAGAGCATCCTCGATAGACTCAGTGCAGTGAACTAACTTTTCTACGGCGACAATCTAAACATTCTCCGCCGAGACGGATGGGTCACCATGCGGTGCTTTCGACTTGGTTTTCTGCTTCTGCTGGCGACGGCAGATGTGAACGCACAGAGTAGGAAAGAAGTAATATCCGTACACGTGAAAGAAGTTCATCGGGTGCAAGACGGAGAGGCAACCGCGAAGGGAACAAAGTTTCACATCACCGCGGTTGTAGAAAGTAGGACAATCATCTATTCAATCAAGTGTGACGAAATCTACAGCCCCGAAACGCGTGGTTACTTTCCCCAATGTTTTAGACTATCAGCCGGGAAAGATTATCCCGTTCACAAATCTCCGATAGGAATGAGCTTCTGGTCAGAAGATACAAAATTCAGTGCTGGCCATGCCTATGCTTTCTACGATGTCGTATCTGAGAAAGAAAAGTGATGCATCGATAGGGCCGGACTGATCAAGCACCGGGTGTGGGTACACAATTACAGCATCATCGTATTCGCCATTTTCTTCGTCACTCAATGCCTGAGGACACTGATAAGTCCGGGTAAACGCGGTGGCCGGAGAAATTGGTCCCGGTACCGCTGGTCACCCTGGGCGGCCGCATTGACCTCCTCGCTCACCCCCGTTTATACTGGTTTTCCGCAGAGGGATCGCCTTTCATCCCGATGTGCCTCGTGTCATTCCACGCGCCGTTCCTTCGGGGAGCCGTTTGGAAAGTCCGAAATGTCCCTAATTTGAAGAGGAGTTTCCGGCCCGGCCGCTCCGGTGCCGCATTCACTTATGAGCAGCGTTAAGGCCACACAGCTTCGCCCCGGCATGGTGATCCAGCATGAGGGCGATCTATTCACCGTGTTCACCACGGAGCATCGCACGCCCGGCAACAAACGCGGTTCCATGCAGACGCGCATGAAGAACCTGCGTACCGGCGCCATCATCGAGTATCGCTTCCGCGCGGAAGAATTCGTAGACCGCGCCATCCTGGACGAGGTCGAATTCGAGTTTCTCTACCACGAGGGCGACGAGTACCACTTCATGAACACGAAATCCTACGAGCAGATGCAGATGACAAAGGAAGAGCTCGGCGAAACCGTCTATTACCTGATTCCCAACACCATCGTCAAAATCGAGTTCCACGACGAAAAAGCCATCGGCGTGGCCCTGCCCGACACCATGGACATGAAAGTGATTCAGACGGAGCCGACGCTGCAGAAAGCCACGGCCAGCGCGGTGATGAAACCGGCAACGCTGGAAACCGGGCTGATCGTAAACGTTCCCCCATTCGTCAATGAAGGTGATAGGATTCGCGTGGACACTTCCGAAGCGCGCTACGTCCAGCGCGTCGAATAATTTCCGCCTCCGCAGCTGAGCCAGCTTTCCGCCGGTTCAGAAGAGGCAAGAACGAAGAGCTCCCACCCAACCGGGAGCTCTTTTGTTTTTGTTGGAGATTCTTGCCTTTGTGGCACAGTCATTCCTGACTGTGCTCTTGGGGTCACTTTGGAGTGCGGCGGCTTGCCGCCGCTT
>CAYOOS010000517.1:2831-3438 GCA_964405585.1 uncultured Acidobacteriaceae bacterium
TTTTTCGCACCCTACCCCCCAATTGTCATTCCGAGTCCCGTTCGCCTTTTGAACGGGGCGAGGAACCTGCTTCCTCTCCTCCGTTGCAAACAGCAGATCCCTCGCTTCGCTCGGGATGACAATTAAAGGATGTGCTTGGTGATGGCGGAGTGTCGCCTCACGCCTTATTCGCAATTCCCTTTTCGCCCGCCGGATGCGCCCCAAACACGCGCTCAAACAGATCATCCACATAGCGCAACTGCCGCTGCAAATCGAAGGTGCGCTCCAACTCCGTGGGGCTGAGGTATTTCGTGATGCGCGCGTCCTGCGCCACGCTGTCTCGGAAGCTGGTCTCTGCTTCCCAGGCGGCCATGGCGTTTTCCTGCACGGCTTTGTAGGCGTCGTCGTGCGGCATCCCTTTTTCCACCAGGTCCTGCAGCAACTGGCCGGAAAAGACCAGTCCGTGCGTGGATTCCAGGTTGCGCAGCATGCGTTGCGGGAAGACGCGCATCTGGCTGACGATCGCAGTCATCTTCGCGAGCATGTAGTCCACCAGAATCGTGGAATCGGGCAGGATGATGCGCTCGACGCTGCTGTGGGAAATATCGCGCTCGTGCCACAGCGCCAC
>CAYOOS010000518.1:0-3437 GCA_964405585.1 uncultured Acidobacteriaceae bacterium
GGGATCGTCTGGCCGGCAACAACCGTGAATACGCCAATGTTTTCCACGCCGTCCAGCAGGATTTCCGTGCTCGCTTCGCGTTGCCCGTTAATCGCGTAGCCCACGCCGCGGGACGACAAGTTTTGCGAGCTATTCATGCTCGCGTTCGTGTTGTCGCCGTTGCTCACGTTCCCGGAGAGGATGACGAAGTCGTAAGGGTTGCGGTTTAAGCTGGGAAGCTGCGCCAGTTGCTGGGTATCGACCAACTGAGAGAGCTCCTGCGTTTGCGTGTTTACTTCCGTCCCGGCCCCTGCGGACACTTCAACCACAGTCGTCGAAGACCCCACTTCCAGTTGCGGGTTGAGCGTTACACTCGCGCCCACCGTAACTTCGACGTTTGTCTCCATCGTCTTGAAGCTGGCGTTCGTAACCCGAACCTTATAATTGCCAGGAGGGAGACCCTGCAGAGTAAATTCCCCGATGCTGCCGCTTACGGCGCTGTGTTGCTCGGATGTCGCCACACTCGTTGCCGTGACGGTCGCGCCGACGATCGCTGCCCCCGAACTGTCATGTACGGTCCCGGAGATCGATCCTGTATTCACTTGGGCGTTAACGGTGCATGAAAAAACCAGCACCAACACCGCCAAGCTCAACAAATACTGCATCATCCTCTTATTCACATTGCCCTCCCTGAATTTATCGCCAATCCACATCCCGAGAGAAGAAATCCGACCTATCTCTGATCGCAGCCCGTGGTTTCTTGGGTGAAAGCACTGCCCCCCAAACTCGAACAGTGCGAAACTTGCACGGGTGTCCGGGATAAGTCTCCGCCCATTACGTATCCGAATCCGTTGGATCCGGCCTGCCCCTACCGAAATTAACTTTGTACGTAAGGCGAAGCGAACTGACTGGTACTATTACCAATATCCCTGACCGACCTCTGTAACCAAACCGATGTACCAGAGGCATGCACGCTGGTTTCCAAATTTATGCACGGATAACCTTAATACAATCAGTTGATTACAGAGCAATAAAGGGTTCCTGCAGCGACCTGCCTACTGTTTTCAGTATACGGCTATGGAATCTGAGAATCCATTATCCCGTCCGGCCACAATTCTCCACTCCTCATTCTCCGCATTTTCCCTTCAGCCCTTCAAATGACGCAGCCGTTCCGCCAGCGCCCTTGCCCTCTGCCGGGCTATCTCCAGGAAGCGCGAATCTCCTGCAATCTGGTCCAGCAATGGCAGTGCTCTATGCGGTTCCGGGAGCACTCCCTTGCTCAGGTCGTTCTCGAATTGCAGCAGCGCGTCGTTCACACCCAGCCGGTCATACTTGATCCGCCTTTGCAACAAATCGATCAACTCCTGCTGGCGAGCCAGCCCTTCGCAAATCTGCAGCAACTGCGTCGCCGGTGCGTTCAACGTGTAATTAAACTTCACCTCGTACGATTCGCCCGGCGCTTCCCATCGAAACGTCTTCTCCCCCAGATTCGCAATCTTCCGGTGTACATCCAAGTCCAGCCCCCGGAAGTGGTTTAACTGCCCGGCCAGTTCGAAAATTTTCGCTCGCAACCCCAGCCCCACTTCAAATGGGCTCGCTCCGGCATCCTCGTCAAGCTGCCGGATTTCATAGCTCGCCTTATCGGAATTCTCCGGGATCTTGATTTCGATGAACTCCGGCGTGCTTGATTTGAACACCCGCCGGTACGTGAACACGTTGCCCGCAGGCCCGGCCAGCGCGGGCGTCGCCGCTGCGCACAAGCACAGCATCAGCAAGAAACTCACCGCAAGACGAAAGTGAAAACTCATGGGTTTGTCGGAATGCCGGCGGCGCGGCGGCGTGTTGCCTGGTTCGCCAGCGCGCCCAGCTGTTTGATTTTGCGTTCTGCGGAGGCTGCGCGCGGTAACCCGAATCGCCGGTGCAACTCCTCCGCCTGAATGTGACATAGCGCCACTGCCAAGGCGTCGGCCGCGTCCGAAGGCTCTGGCGTCTCGTTCATCGTCAGCAAAGCCCGCACCATTGCTTGCATCTGTTTCTTATCGGCTTGTCCGTGGCCCGCTACGCAAGCCTTCACCTGTCGCGGCGCGTAGCTGAAAACTTCCACGCCGTGCTGCTCCGCCGCCAGCAGCGCCACGCCCCGCACTTCCGCCAGCCGCAGCGCTGTTCTCATATTCAATGCGGTGAACACCGATTCCACGGCCATCGCCTGGGGCGCAAATTCCTCGATCAGTCTGCAAAGCAGTTCGTGCACGTCCTGAAGAACGGCTCCCGTTGAAGCCTTCTGGCGTTTCGCTGCCACGTGCAGCGCTCCATAGTGCAGTGCCCGGCACTTCCTGCCGTCGCTCTCGACGACCCCGTACCCCGTCGGTCCCGCCGCCGCAGGGTCCACTCCCAGCACGCGAAACATCATCGTCTTCCCGTTTCCAATCGGTTTCTCGCTCACTTTGCCTAGTCTACGGCGAACCCCAACCCTCTTCCACCACATTCTCGCCGCCCGACCCCCTAAAATGCAGAACGGCCACCGAGGTTCGCTCGATGGCCGTCCCTGAAAAACATGATTTAATTTGCGCCAACCGCCGCCTGAATCTCCGATTCGTCGATGTCAAAATTGGCGTATACGTGCTGCACGTCATCATGATCTTCAAGTGCTTCCACCAGCCGCAACATCTGTGTTGCCTGTTGTCCCGTCAATTTGATGTAGTTCTGCGGTACCAGTGCTAATTCCGCTGATGCCGGCGTAATCCCCGCCTTTGCCAACGCTTCCTTTACCGCTTCCAGCGATTCCGGCGGCGTCACGATGTACCACACCGAACCATCGTCCTTCATATCTTCCGCGCCCGCTTCCAGCACAATGTCCAGCAGCTTGTCTTCGCTCGCCGCTTCCTTCGGCACGTTGATTTCGCCCTTGCGGTGGAACATCCAACCTACCGCCCCGGCCTCTGCCATGTTCCCGCCATTCTTGCTCATCAAGTGGCGGAACTCCCCAACGATCCGGTTGCGATTCGTCGTCACCACCTGAATCAGCATTCCCACGCCGCCCGGCCCGTATCCTTCAAACATGGCTTCTTCAAACTGTTCGCCTTCCAATTGTCCTGTGCCGCGCAACACCGCCCTCTCGATATTCTCGTTGGGCATGTTTTCGTTCTTCGCGGCCAGGACTGCGGTTCGTAAGCGTGGATTGGTGTTTGGATCGCCGCCACCAATGCGTGCAGCGATGGTGATTTCACGGATCAGTCGCGTGAAAATGCGGCCGCGCTTCGCGTCGGTGGCCGCCTTCTTGTGCTTGATTGTCGCCCACTTTGAATGCCCAGACATAACAATTCCTCTTTTTCGTGACTCGTGGCCGTGTTCAGGCCATGCAATTTTTGGCTTGGCCGCGGGCCCCTCTCGCGGCACACCCAGTCGCGGGGATTCTTCCTGCGGAAACCTGCGAGCCGAGTGCCAACGGTGCTTGAAAC
>CAYOOS010000519.1:0-3434 GCA_964405585.1 uncultured Acidobacteriaceae bacterium
TATCTGTCCAAATCCGGGCAAAGGCCACATCGAGGTGCTGAACCAGGGCGTCCGCGCATTGCTGAAGGATGACTTGAAGATCTCCTTCCCCGGTTAACGCGTTGCTGATATCGGCACGAATCGCTGACTGCCTCGCCCGCGCCTTACGTAAGTCCTCTGCTTCTTTCCGCTCGGTAATGTCGCGGATGAAGCCGGTAAACACGTGCCGGCCGTTACTTGTGACCTCACCAAAGGAGATCTCCACGGGAAATTCCTCGCCACTTTTCCGCAGCGCGGTCAGTTCCACTCCCTGCCAGTTCAGGTGCCGCTGGCCGGTTTCTAGATAGCGCTGGAAGCCCGCCTGGTGGGGCCCGCGCAAAGAGTTCGGCATCAGAATCGTCAGAGAGTGCCCAATCAACTCGGCAGCGGAGTAACCGAAGATTCTGGTCATCGCCGGATTAACGTAAAGGATATGACCCGTTTCGTCGATGGTGACAACCGCGTCGGTGGCCGTATCTACAACGTTGCGAAACTGCTCTTCGCTATGGCGTCGAGCAGATTCCGCCCGTTCGCGTTCGACGATCTCGTTTTTCAACTCCTCGTTCGCCACGGAAAGTTCCTGGGTCCGTTGCGCAACCTTTTGATCGAGTTCCGTTGCCACCCGTTTCTGCTCGCTCAAAAGTCGTGCTTCTTGCAACCCCACTGCCGCCTGACTCGCCGCCACGCTCAGCACCAGTCTCTCGGTCTGCCTCGGGAAATCCGCTCGCGACGACGCTGCTACGATCACGCCGATTTCACCCTGTAGCCCCAGTCGCATGGGAACAATCGAAAGGTCGCCCGCTCCCAGGGGATTCCGCATTCGCGGAGGCCATATCTGCGGGTCAGCTCCCCACCAGGGGTTGAATACTTCACCGATCTCGTCCGGCCGGGGAATCGGTCCCCGCTGTCCAGCAACCCGGACGATCTGAATGGGCGGCTCGCCGTTGGGGTCCTTCAAGCGAACGTAGACAAGATCCAGGGGAAGAATATTCAGGAGGACGTCGAGCAAGGTACCAACAATGTGGGATGGCTCGCCGCCCGTCCAGGTGGCAGGAAGCGTAATGACGCTAACGAGATCATTGATGCAGCGCTGAAGGCACTGGATCTCCTCGGCGGGTTGTGCGGGTTGTACTTCCATGTTAAACCGGCGTCATGCTCTACTTCGGTATGATGTGTTTCACGCGGTCGACGAGGGGAATGATTAGAAATGACCTGCAGCACGAACTGGACACCGAAACCCATCCCAATCGAGATGACAAAATGTCCGCAAAGAAGCCGCAGGACTAAACTTCTTGCCGTTTTGGATTCTCCTTTTGATACGTGGAAACCCAAATTTTATGACAGTCATCCAAAAATGGCAACTCTTCACTATTGTCAATTCGAAGAGCCTAAGACTTCCCCCCGGTTTTTGTTAAATTTCCGTGAAATCGGGCGCGTGGGAACAGAGGGAATTACTCGGCCTCGGCCACAAGTTAGGCCATCTCCCCGCTGCATGTCTGACTCCCTCGACGAAAGTCAAACCATCGTCACCTGGTTTGAGCTTTCGTCTCCATAATGGCTTCGTCCGGCGCTTTCAACACCGTTCAACCTACTGAGGGGAAAAGGGCTTGTGTCTGCTCACCGCCCGTTCGGCGTTGGCACTGCACATGCACTTACCCCGGTCGTTCCGGGTTGGGCAGGGAGGGTGGAGGCGCAAAACTCAGCGGTGGGATGTTTGTAGGAACTGAGCTATGAGCCGCGGACTGCCCGTTCTCGCCGAGCGGATACAAAAGACAGGAGAGATAGAATGCCGAAAGCGACTTGGATCCCTCATGAAAAACACGGGCGGCTCACCACTCAAAGCGATTTGCCCGGCTTGGTGTTCGCCTTTCCCAAGCAGCGTAAAGAACCGCTGACTGATGCTCAACACGTGCGTAACGCGGTTGCCCGATTCGACCAAGTCATCGACGTCTCGGATTCGGATCGCGCCCTGGCGTTCGCCAACATCGAAAAAGCGGCGGGTTATTATGGCGTCAATCTTTCGGAGACGTCGTGGAGCGATCTCGGAGTTCATCCGCAACGTAATCGGAAAGAAACTGCCGCGAAAGGCGTTGCGACCCGCCAGCGCGAGACTTGAGGTTCTGATCAATATGGCCACCCACGAAGACCCTATCAAAGGATATTCCCGCCAAGAGCGCGAACAGCAAATCGCGGCGGTGCACCACCTGAGCAGGAAAACGCAGAAGAACTATCTGCTTCGGCCCAAGTCCCTCATCGACGCGCTGGCCAGGCCGGAGCCGGCGTCGGCGGCGGAGATCAGGGCGCTGGTCGAATTCGAGTACAGCAGCCCGGTCACGAGTCTCTATCTGCGGATGGAGCCCGAAAGTACTGCCCCGCAAGGGAAGGCGCTGGTCCGATTCTTCCACTCGCTCAAGACCGGCGCTCTCGAAGAGCAGAAGGACTTCATTGAGGCGCTTCCGAAAGCGCAGAAGGAAATTCTGAACAATGATCTAAAGGAGCTCGAGGTCCTGCTCGAACAGTATTTCGTTCCCGCCGGCCCGCGGTCGCTCATCATCTTTAAGTGCGGCGAGCAATTGAATCGAGTCTTCAGGATGCCGGCGTGGACCATCGACGCCATGGTTATCGGTGGCGATCCCCACGTTGCTCCCCTGGAAGCTGTTCTGGAAGAAAATGAAACGGTATTATTCGTCGAGGTTTCCAGCGGAGAAAGCCGTCTGCTGGTCTATCATCTGGGGGATCTGGAGTCTGACCGGATCAGCACCTCTGTACCCGCCAAATCGGCCGAGCCGCCCTTTAAGCGAAACGAACAGCGTCACCTAAGCCATCTGGAATGGCATCTCAAGGCCACTGCAATCAGGGCTTATCACCTTTTCCATGAACGTTCCTGCACCGGCTTGATCCTGATGGGAGAGAAGCAGGTGCTGTCGTCGCTGGAAGAGTTTTTGCATGAAACGGTCAGGGCGAACATCATCAGCCGCATCCATGGCTCGCCGGCCACCGACCCCCGCGATCGCAAAGAACTTATCGAAAGCGCGCTGGCGGACAACAAAGCCGCGCGTGAAGCAACGGCGATTGCAGAGTTGGCCAAGTACAAACCGGGAGACCAACTGGTTTTTGGCCTTCCCGATGTGATCGAAGCGTTGAACTCGTTCCTGGTTCGAAACCTTGTCATCGGAGAAAAGCTTCAGCAGAAAGGTTACGTCTGCACCGCCCACCACTGCCTGTCGCTGGAAGAAACGGGTTGCCCGTTTTGTGGCGCGAAACTCCTCCCGGCAGAGAGCATTGTCAATGAGTTCATCGAGATTGCCTACCTTCATGGCGTGAGCATCATGGTCGTGGAACATCGCCAGGACCTGCTCACCCGGTATGATGGAATCGCCGCAGTAACTTATCCTCACTCGCCTCAGGCTTGATTG
>CAYOOS010000520.1:0-3433 GCA_964405585.1 uncultured Acidobacteriaceae bacterium
CATCCTGCGCAGTGACAATTGAGAGCCGCTAAACGACAACCGGCCCCAGGGCGGTAGGTTGGGCTTGCGGCTGAAAGTCGCCTGAAGTTCGCGGCAGCTTAAGGACGGTGGGGCGGACCCACTGGTCCGCGGCTGACGTCCCGGTCGGCCTGTTCGGTAATAGAGAATTGGCACGCTTGGCGCAGAGCGGGTCCAGAGGGACCCGCGCGGACCAGGGGGTCCGCCCAATAAGCGTTAACTTATCGACCAGCACCCTGGATTGTTTGCGCCGGCCCTGAATTTAAACGGCCCTTCCGCCGTCGGTTCTAGTCCACAGCGGCTGGGCTCCCGGCAGGGACTTCGTCCGAGAGGCGCGTGAATCCGCCCTCAACCGGAGTCTGTCAATGCCTTCTCGATATGGCAGCCAGGCCGGTCTTCGGCCGTCTCATTCGGCGTTGTAGTTTTCCCGCAATACTCTGTCGCCCCACAGCAGCCTCGCGGGTGAGCAAGCCAGGTTGTCGCGCGGGATTGACATCTCGAACTTGACTTGCGTAATCTCGTCGTCGTGAGCCAAGAATTCTTGGTATGGGACGCACGGCGCAAAAGAACGATTCGTTGCTTGGCTCACTGGACATGTTAGTTCTGCGGACGCTGTCGCTGCGCGACCTCCATGGATACGGTATAGTCCAGTTCATTCAACAATTCCACCGATGAAAACGATATACAACATTGCAGCGAATACTGCGCCAGCGATGGGAGCAAGCCGCTTTTCGGTGATCTCCCGAAACCAGCGCTCCACCAGATTCAACCAGACGAACTGGTGGGGTTGTAGTGCAGGTGGAATCGTCGATGCCAGCTGAGCCAGCGCTCCGCGGCATCAGCGGCGCAAACAGCGTGGCGGTTCCCTACCGCTTGCGGTCGTGGGCCCGGGTTGCCGCAGCGGCCCTTCCTCAGAGGCAGCCCCGGCTGGGTGCGGTTCAAGGCCTGAATCTGGCTCACCGCCAACAGTTCCAGGCGGCAATCACTGTGTTGTCCCGCGCGAGGGGAAACCGCTTGGACGCCGGTGCGATTGGATGGAGGCCTCAGCCAAAGCGGTCTTGATCGTTGCCGCCGCAGTGGTGCCGCCAATAAGTTTCATCATCTCGGCCACTGTTGACTTCATGGTCACAGCGTGGGCATTCAATTCCTCGGCGGCAGCGGCGGTTTCCTCCGTGCTGGCCGCGTTGTTCTGCGTGACCGTGTCCATCTGGCCCACGGCCGACGTGATTTGCGTGAGGCCCTGGGCTTGCTCGCGCGAAGCGCTCGCCACCTCCGTCACGAGTTCATTCACCTGACGCGCCTTGTCCACGATTTCATCCAAGGTCTTGGCCACCCTCTGGCTAATCTTGACGCCCTGGGCTGTCTTGCCGATGGCACCCTCGATTTTACCTGCCGTCTCCCGGGCCGCCTCTGCGCTGCGCTGGGCCAAGGTCCGGACTTCATCTGCCACCACGGCAAAGCCCATGCCGGCTTCACCCGCCCGGGCCGCCTCGACCGCGGCGTTCAAAGCCAGGATGTTGGTCTGAAAAGCAATTTCATCGATGGTCTTGACGATTTTGCCGATATCATCGGAGGATACCTTGATCGCCTCCATGGCCGACGACATGGCCTGCATGTCGGTGGCGCCTTTGTCAGCGGCGGAGCGGGCCTCGTTGGCCAGATCATTGACTCGCTCGGCGTTCTCGGCGTTGCGTTTGACAATGGAGGACATTTCCTGCAGCGAGGCGCTGGTTTCCTCAATGGCCGCAGCCTGTTCGCTGACGCCTCCGGCCACGCTCGTGCTGGAAGAAGAAACCTGCCTTGATGAAGACAGAACTAGGTCAGCCGCCTGGTTCAGCACCCTGGCTGAGGCGTTCACGGGCTTCAAGATCATGATCCTCATCAAAATAAACGCCATCGCCAGAACGGCTGCGTTGGTGGCCACGGTGCGAATCGCGATGGACAACACCAGCGAGCGCAGTATGGCGCGCATGAGGGAACGGCTGACTCCCAGTTCAACCACGCCGATTTCCTGTTTTCCACGAACCAGTTTCTGACTGCAAACCAGGAGGTCGTCGGCTGTGTATTCCACGGGCTTGTCCGAGATGCTGCCGTCGGCTTGCCGATAGAGCACGTGTTTGACTTTGTCGGAGTTGCCCTGGCGCTCGCTCACCTGAATCCGCGCCACTGCCGAATCCTTCAGTTCTGACTCCAACAAGAGTTTCACCTGCGCGTCATCCATGTTGAAAACGGGTTCCGGCAGGTTCCCAGCCAGGCGTCCGATGATCCGATCGCTTCGGTTCTGCAAGTCGGTTTTCAATCGGTGTGATTCCCGCGCGTAGTCCACGACGCTCAACACGAGCAATATAGTGGTGCAGGCAATCACCAGCCAAAGACTGAAGCCAACCGTTACACTCAGTTGTTTTCCTTTCATAGGGCTGTTATCGAGTGCTTGCGCATCTGCGAATCCTTGAAGTTGGCTGCATTCCAGTTCGTTGGGTCAAGGCTGCCAGTCGTTATAGGGCAAGTGGATTTTGGCGTGCACTGCCTGCAATTTCCCCGACTCGCGGAGCGACTTGATCAGCTTGGTGAACATGGCATCCAGTTGGTCGCCCTTGGGCCCCTTGGGAAGCACGATGATGTCGTCAAAGGCGACGTAGAACGCCCGGCGGAGGTTTTTCAGCGCCAGTGTCCGCACGGTGTAGTCGGCCTCCTCCTGCGCCCAGATGAAGCCGTCCACACGCCCGGCATCCACCTTCTTCAGGCTTTGGTCAAGGGCATTCGATGGTGTTACCGGAAAATCAAAGAAGGCTTCCAGCCCGCGTCCGGTTTCCAATCGGTAGGGAAACGGCTTTTCATCCTTGGCCGTTTTCAGCATGTTGAGCGTGATGGGTTTTTCCTTGTTGGAATAGATCACGAAGACAACCTTGCCCAACGCCTCCGTGGAACACTTGTAGGGCAGCGAATTCGCCGGAACAACGGTGTTCCGGATCATAGGGATATGGAAATCGGCGCCGCCGGAAATCACATTGTCAATGGATCGGGCCATGGGAGAGACCGAAATCTGGATGGTCCCGCCGGTATAGATCTCGCTAATGGCCTTGACCAGATCCACGAATGGGCCTTTATCCGGCGATTCGCTGATCTTCGGCAGATAAGCCAGACTGGCCTTCAGATCCTGGGCCCGGATCGCGCCGGGAACCAGGCAACAGATTGCAGCGCCAATTAATATCGCGAGACTCGATGGAGGTAGTGTCGATTTCATGATGTCTTCCTGCTATCTATATCGGCGGCGGCGGAATCATTCTTTAGAGCCAATCGCACGCGAGATCGTTGTTGTGCCGGAATCTGCAACACCGTTGATCCCCGGCTCAGGAGGAGATCCACCGGGATCACCCCGGGTCGATGTTGTCTTTTGCCTCTGGCAGTGCGATAA
>CAYOOS010000521.1:0-3416 GCA_964405585.1 uncultured Acidobacteriaceae bacterium
GACGGAGACTGTTCGGCCTTACTCTCGGTTTTCATGTTCCAGCTCGCAGTTCGCGCACGTGGAGCCACGGTTGGCTCAAGGGGTGGGAATCGGAGTCTGCCGGAGAGGGTCCGGAACGGCGGGGCTTGCAATTCCTACATTTCAACGTAGCAAACGTATGGGCCTGTGGCAATGGCCCGGCCGGCTGGAGTTGCCAAAGGCTAACTTGCTCCGGTTTTGGTCGATGACTCCTGTGCACAGCACAGACGTGAAAGCTGACGGCGATTTGCCCAGGGCGTGACCGGCTTCTATCATTCGTCTCCAGTTTCGTGCGGAAGCTGCGGCGCTTCTTCCTTCAAGGTCGTGCCACTGAGTTTCAGCGTTAACATTCGCGCCGCCAGATTTGCGATGCGCTGGGCGGCATCTTCGACTCGAACTCCGCGCACGTGAATGTTGGAGATGAGGTTTCTGTCCGCATCGGTGTGTCCGGAGCGCGGTCGATAGGCCATATAGGCTGAGAGACTTTCGGCGGTTGCCAAGCCGGGGCGCTCTCCGATCAAGAGCACCAGCACGCGCGGGGCGAGCAGGTCGCCGATGTCGTTCATGATGCCGACTCTGCAATAGCGAACGGCGAAAGATCGGCCCAACGACCAGCCATGCGCGTCGGCCTGCTGCTGCAGAAGCGGGAATAGAGTGGGTACCTGGGAGGAGAGCGCGGCGCCGGACAAGCCATCCCCTATCGCAATCTGAAAGTCGGGGTCTTTGGGACAGTTCTGCGCCACGAGCGTTTTTGCGGCGTCGCCGAGTTTGCGCCCAAGATCGGGACGAAGCAAAAACTGCGATTTCGATTCGGCCTGGCTGGAAACCTGGAACGGCTTCCACTGTGCGACGAAAGCGGGCGGGAAGTCTCTTAGCAAGTCGAACTCGGTCCAGACCGCATCCACGGCATTGGCGTGGGCGCTGCGGAGTTCGAGTTGCATTTGTGTGGAGTAGGCGGCGCCTTGCGGCACAAAAATGCGCGCTGGTGTGCGAGCGCGGATTTTGCGGACGATCTCCGGCCAGGCGGGAGGCGGGGAGAGATTGTGGTCGTCGGTCATGGTTCCGCTTGGGCCTGCGAGGCGGGGGACGAGAGGACGCCTTGCAGATTCTGCAAAAGCTTTTGGCGTTTGCCTGCGTCGAGCGCTATGGGCTGACCGTCCCGGTAGATGCCGGAATGTTCTAGCCAGTGGAGGAATTCCGGGGCGGGGCGCAAGTTGAAGAGCTTGCGGACCGCCAAAGCGTCGTGAAAGCTGGTGGACTGGTAGTTGAGCATGACGTCGTCGGAGCCGGGCACGCCCATGAAGTAGTTGCAGCCTGCGGCGGCGAGCAGGAGCATGAGATTGTCGGCGGAATTCTGATCGGCCGCGGCGTGATTCGTGTAGCAGACGTCGCAGCCCATGGGCAAGCCCAACAATTTGCCCATGAAATGATCTTCCAGGCCGGCGCGAACGATCTGACGCTCGTCGAAAAGATATTCCGGGCCGATGAAGCCGACCACGCTGTTGACGAGGAAGGGATCGAAGGCGCGGGCGACAGCGTAAGCGCGGGCTTCCAGCGTCAACTGGTCGACACCGTGATGGGCTTCGGCGGAGAGGGCGCTGCCTTGGCCGGTCTCGAAGTACATCACGTTTTCGCCGGCCCAAGAAACGTTACGGGTGCGGTGATGAGCGAGGACTCGCTCGCGGCCTTCGCGCAGCATTGAGAGATTGATGCCAAAGCTGGTGTTGGCGGCTTGCGTTCCGGCGACGGATTGAAAGAGTAGATCGATGGGCGCGCCGTTTTCGAGGCACGCCAATTGCGTGGTGATGTGCGCTAGGCAGCAGGCTTGCGTGGGAATGGCGAAGGCCGTAATCAGGCGATCGAGCGCTCTTAGGATATTCGCGACACCTGCGACGGAATCCGTGGCGGGATTCACGCCGATGACAGCGTCTCCGCAGCCGTAGAGCAGGCCATCGAACGCCGCCAGCAAAATGCCGCCAATGTCGTCGGAGGGATGGTTGGGCTGGAGGCGGATGCCGAGGACGCCGCGCTCTCCCATGGTGTTGCGGCAACGCGTGATGTTGCGAATCTTGCTTGCCGCGAGGACCAAGTCCTTGTTGCTCATCAGCTTTGCCACGGCTGCGGCCATTTCTGGCGCGATGCCCCACTGGAGAGGCTTCAGCTCAGCCTCGGTGGTTTGATTGTCGAGGAGGAACTCGCGAAAGCTGCCGACGGTCATGCTGCGAATGGGTTGGAACGCGGAGGAAACGTGGGATTCGAGAATCAGACGGGAGATTTCGTCGGTTTCGGGGGGAATGACAGGATGATTCAGCAGGTCGAGCAGCGGAACATCCGCAAGGGCGCTCTTTGCGGCAACCCGCTCACGCTCGGAAGCGGCGGCGATTCCGGCGAGTTGATCGCCGGATTTTTCCTCGTTGGCCTTCGCGAGCAGCTCACGAAGATTGGAAAAGTGAAAATGGTGGTTCATGGTCCGAGCGGCTAGTATGGCTGGCTCTGGGCTTGAAGGAAAGCGGACCGAGGGAGGCTGGACGGGGGACCCCCTCCCCCGGGGTTTTTTCGGTACGAATTGGGGAAGCGACAGAAAGGAAAGGAGATGGGAGGAAGGGCGTACGGAAAATACGGAAATGTACGACAAAGAAGTGCAAGAGTGTAAGGGCATAAAAGTATAAAAGTGGAAGAGATAAAACCGGAAGACGAAAATGGGGAAGTGGCGAGTGGTTGGTGACGGGTGGCGAGCAGTGAGGGAGGGGGAGGGAGTGGGGCGCGTTATTTGCGTCCCGGATGGAGTTGCGGGACGTTCCGAGATCGTACAAGAGCAGCGTCCCTTCAGCATAACAGCCAAGCATACCATACTATTTACCGTATGTCTACTATTATTTAATGGGTACTAGTTTCGAAACTGGTACCATGCAAGGAAGAAAGGCATTCCAAGGCCCTCACAATCCGAAGGGCGCCCCGTTTCGTCTCGCAGTTTGCGCCTGGGCCTCCGGCCCGGAAACGTCAACACCCGCACCCTTTATAGACCAAACGCAAAGGGTGCGGCACCCACGTTTTACTTCCGTGCGAACGGTGTGCCACCCGCCCGGAGACTTCGAGTTGGCTCTGTCCCAGCTTCCCGGTATCATGGCTTGAACTTCTCCATCGGAGTTTCTTCCTGTGGCAGACTGGCAGCAATATGAGCGCGAGATTGAAGTGCAGTTTCGCGAAGCCTATCCATCGGCGCGAATCACTCCAAACGCTAAACTGATCGGCAAGTTCTCAAAGGTAGAACGCCAAATCGACCTTCTCATAGAAGAGCAAGCTTCTGACTTCGCCTTCAGGATCGTGGTTGACGCAAAACGCCGTGGACGGAAGATTGATGTGGGGGATGTTGAAGCCTTCTTGGGACTAACGCGTGA
>CAYOOS010000522.1:0-3413 GCA_964405585.1 uncultured Acidobacteriaceae bacterium
CCGGCGTGCACCGCGTCGGCCGGGGCACTGTGTATGCAGGCCAAAGTCTGACGGACGTCTTCAACGCTCTCAAAGTGGCGCCGGACTTCGATTACACCAAGCCGGAGAGCGACGCCCGCCTTCTTTTTGTGCATCGCAAACTTGCCGATGGCGATGTGTACTTCGTGGATAATCGCAACGACCGCGATGAAATCGTGGATGCAAGTTTCCGCGTTACCGGCAAGGCGCCGGAACTCTGGCATGCCGAAACCGGCAAGTCGGAGCCCGTGTCTTACCGAATCGCGGACGACCGCACGACTGTTCCGTTGCATCTCGAGCCCTGGGGCACGGTATTTGTTGTGTTCCGCGAGCCAACCAAGGAAACCGCACGCACCCTGCCCAAGATAACGGAGACGCAATTGGCGACGATTGATGGCCCGTGGAAGGTGAGCTTCCAACCGGACCGCGGAGCGCCGCCTTCGATCACTCTGGAAAATCTGACGTCTTGGAGCGAGAACCCTGACGCAGGCGTAAAATATTTCTCCGGAATCGGCACGTATACCAAAACCATCCAGGTGTCCGCGGACTGGCTCAAGAAGGGCGCACACGTGTGGATCGACCTGGGCGACGTAAAGAATCTTGCCGAGGTCGCGGTAAACGGCAAGTCGCTAGGCATCGTCTGGCATGCGCCTTTCCGGGTGGACGCAACGACCGCGATGAAGCCAGGCGCAAACGAAGTGACCTTCAAAGTGACCAATGCGTGGGTGAACCGGCTGATTGGCGATCAGCAGCCGGATGCAACGAAGAAATATACGTTTACGGACGTGACGCCGTACAAAGCCAATTCACCGTTGCTGCCTTCGGGGCTTATCGGACCGGTGCATCTTTACTCCATTTCGACTCAATAACGAAAGACTAGAAGCACGCAAGCGGGGAAAACGATCTTCGCAAAACCTCCGCTTCCCAGCATTACACTGACGATGTCCGGATTACTTGCGAGTTCGTTCTGCAATCCTTCTTTTATTTTGGAAATTCCTACGGCCCTTACCCCATGGGTAGTCGATCTTTTCTTTCGGTTCCTTCTGGAGATCAAGGCCCATCGGTTCAGATTTCTGGCAGTCAGCGATTCTCGATTCCAGTGCATGTTAAAAACAGCAGTCAAGCACTGATCAATCCTATCCTGCAGATCGGGTAAAAATCCGCGCTTGCCCTTAACCATTCAAGGCAGTGGCGCTTCCACTTCCTCCAACTCCCATTTGTCTTCCGATACCTGATGGCAGTCGTAGCCATAGAAACGGTTCTCGAAAACATGCTGAAACAGGCAGGCGCGTTGTCCCCGCAGGATCGGGTTTCCTGCGACCGGCTTGAAATTGCCATCCGGAACGTTGGCAGCAAAAACCTTCACTTCCCATTCCCCTTCGGGATTTTTTGAGTAGCGGTGCGGGAAAATCTCAGTGGCCATGTAATAGATTCCATCTGGCGCCTCCTTCGTCTTCAAAAACAGAAGATCTGGTGCGGCCACGGTTTCCGCCGTGCGCAGCAGGACCTTTTCCGGGGCCTTATCGAGTTCCATCACCGAAACCGCATTTCGGCTTACGATTTCGAACTGGTTCTGGTCATTTCCGCGGTAATACGTCAGATAAAACCGCCCCGAGCGAGGATCGCGAAACAAATTTGGATTCTGATTCCGCTGATTTGGGACAGCAGCCACCAGGATCTTCAATTCCGTCAACTGGATGCCGTCCGTGGATGATGCCAACACGATATGGCTGCTCGGCGTGTCGTACTCCCGCGTGATGGCGAAGTACAACAAATCTTTCTTTTGCGGGTCCGCGTTCGCCAGTACCGAAGGCCAGCGCGCATTCAACCACAACGGGTTCTTAGCGTACTTCGTCCAGTGCACCAGATCGTTGCTCCGTGCTAGCCCGATCCCTCGCCCTTCATTCAGTCCATACCAGCCCCAATAGCGGAATCCATCGCGGTTGAGTTCTAGGACGCTCATCGTGTGCGGGTATTCATCGCCCTCCCAAGGTTGTGCCTCGATCAACACGTGCTTCGGCGTGCTCAGCTTCAAATACGGCCCCGCCGCAGGTGTTTTCTGTTCCGCGGTCGTCTGCGCCCAGAGCGTTACAGGAATGACTAGTGTTGCCGCCAGGAACAGATTCCGGACGGTTTTTGGCGTGAACATCATATCCTCCTCAGAGCTTCCAGGAACTCAGGCCGATGCTTGTTTCTTGATATTGATTGTGGCGTTCGTGATGAGAGGCTTGGCCCAGAAACCCACACTCAGAACGCAGCCAAACGTTATGTAGAGAAACGACATCCCTGTTCGCAGTCCGAAGATGTCTCCCAGACGGCCGATGATCACCGGGACAACCGCCCCGCCCATGATTCCCGTGCACAAAATCCCCGAAAACGAGCCGTGATATTCAGACACAGAATTCAGTGCCAGTGACGAAATGACCGGCCACATGATCGAAGCAAAGAAGCCCATGAGCGGAAAGGCCACCAGGGAAACCTTTGCCGGCCCAAACAGTGCCGCCGTCAAGCAGATCAGCGCGGCAATGCTGAAGCCAATCAGCACGCGCCTGCTATCGAACAATTTCAAGAGAAGCAGCCCGAGCAGACAGCCCAGGGTCAGCAGACCCCAGAAGGAGGAGACCGCAGCAGCGCCGGTCGTGTGCGGGTCGGCGTGGTGATAGTTCACCAGGAATTGCGAAATCCAATTCGCCGTTCCCTGTTCGGAGCCAACGTAAGCGAACACGCATCCGAAGAACAGCCAGACCATCGGTTTGCGTAGGAGGTCTCGATACATGTGCAAGGCACCGGCTTGTTCGTCTTCCCTTCGATCGACTCGCGGGATGCGAGTGAACGCAATCACGCCGACCATAAGAACGCAGGCCAGTGTGAATATCCAGTAGATGGAGACCCAGGGTAGATGCGTAGGTGTCGCGCTGCTCAATGTACGCAGCAACGCATTCTCTTTGCCCGGCGCCTCGCCTTGATGTTCCACCAGGTAGGAATAAACCCTGGGACTGAGAAAGGATGCTGAGCCAAACACTAATTGGGCGAATGCTGAGTTGAACGCAAAATGCTCTTCGCCGCCCGCGACGCGCATCAGCGGATTAATGGCTACCTGCAGCGATGCCATGCCCGCCCCGATTACAAAAGAACAAGTGATGGTGACCAGAAAAGTGGGATGCAGCGAAATCGCCAGGGATCCCAGCAGGCCGGCAGCGAACGAAAACAACATAACCGGTTTTTCCGAGTAGCGATCCACGAGAAATCCAGCGGGAATGGACATGACTCCGTAAGCGCTGAAAAAGAAAAATGGCAGCAGCGCCACGACGGTAAGGCTCACCCCAAAGCTCGTGATGATGTCCGGAATGATCGCGCCCGGGATATTCGTGAGGAAGGACATCACGAAGAAAATC
>CAYOOS010000523.1:0-3411 GCA_964405585.1 uncultured Acidobacteriaceae bacterium
TCGTCGTCACCGACGTGGGCCAGCACCAGATGTGGGAAGCGCAGTACTACCACCACGACCGCCCGCGCACTCTGATTACTTCTGGCGGACTGGGAACCATGGGATTTGCCCTGCCCGCCGCGATTGGCGCAAAGTTCGCGCGGCCCGATGCGGAAGTGTGGGTTGTGGCCGGCGATGGCGGATTCCAGATGACCTCCTGTGAACTTGCTACCATCGTGCAAGAAAAAATTAACGTGAAGATCGCCATCATCAACAACGGCTATCTGGGCATGGTTCGGCAGTGGCAGGAATTTTTCTACGACAAGCGTTACGTGGCCACGCCCCTGGTGGCGCCGGATTTTGTTTCGCTGGCGAATGCCTTTGGGATTCGCGGGGAACGTATCACCACGCGCGCGGAAGTGGTTCCGACCATCGAGGCGGCGCGGCAAACCGATCAACCGATTCTGCTGGACTTCCGCGTCGAGCAGGAAGACTCGGTGTATCCGATGGTGCCGGCGGGCGCGGCGCTCCACGATATGATTCGGCGCCCCAATAGCCCACTGGTGGAAACCGCCACGGAACCTTGGGACTGATTGCTTGGCGTAACACGGCGGACCGGCTGGAGCTGTATCCGGTACAATGAAATGCCAAGCCGGGAGTCGTAATTCTTCCTGGGCTTATTGGGTGCAGTCGAAGTAGCAAGAAAATCGAGGATCGCATGCAAACCATCGTCGCTTATGTGGAAAACAAGCCGGGTGTACTGAATCGCGTCGCTTCCCTCACCCGCCGCCTGGCCATCAATATTGATTCGCTGACCGTCGGCCCCACGGAAAATGAAGCGATTGCCAGGATGACTCTTTGCGCGCACACGGATGAGCGCGGCGCGCACCGCCTGGAAGCCAGCTTGGAGAAGCTTGTGGATGTTCTGCTGGCGGAAAACATCACCGATCGATCCATGCTGGAACGCGACTTGGCGCTGATCAAGGTTTCCGCCGACCAACAGAACCGTCCGCATCTGATGGAACTCATCAAAGTGTTTCGCGCACGCGTGGTAGACGTTGCGCCGGAATCGCTGATTGTGGAAGTTTCCGGCACCGTGGATAAGATTGACGGCCTGCTGGAAGTCTTGCGCCCCTTCGGCGTGCTGGAAATGGCGCGCACCGGAAGGATCGCCATGACGCGCGGGAACGATTTGCTGCGTCCGCCAGCCTTGCCGGATGCCGCCGCTCCCGTGGAACCTGCCCCCTCCGCGAAATAACCCCGAAACACTGGATTGCGATTAACTCATAATCCAGGTCTCAACGATTTTCGGCCGCAGCGCGGCCCACGAAAGGAACAACGAACGCAATGGCAAATCTCTATTACGACAAGGATGCAGACCTTTCTCTGATCCAGAAGAAAAAGGTGGCCATTATCGGCTACGGCTCGCAGGGCCACGCGCACGCGTTGAATTTGCGCGATTCCGGCGTTTCCGTGGTCGTCGGACTTCCGGCGGGCA
The DNA here is from genome assembly GCA_964405585.1 of uncultured Acidobacteriaceae bacterium. Classification (GTDB taxonomy): domain Bacteria; phylum Acidobacteriota; class Terriglobia; order Acidiferrales; family UBA7541; genus Acidiferrum. The sequence continues at coordinate 1,478 of CAYOOS010000523.1, forward strand.
GCGCTTCGCGCGCCAAGGCGGAAAGCGACGGCCTTACCGTGAAAACTCCCGCGGAAGCCGCCGCATGGGCGGACGTGATCATGATTCTTGCGCCCGACACGCGCCAGCCGAAGCTTTACAAGGAAGCGATTGAGCCCCATCTCACTCCTGGTAAAACGCTGATGTTTGCGCACGGCTTCAACATCCGCTTCGGCGCGATTAAGCCGCCCAAGACCGTGGATGTTTCCATGATTGCGCCGAAAGCGCCCGGCCATCGCGTGCGTGAAGTTTTTGTGGAAGGTGCAGGGACACCCGCGCTGCTTGCGGTCGAGCAGGATGCCAGCGGCACGGCGAAAGCGCTCGCGCTCTCCTATGCGAAAGGACTCGGCACCACCCGCGCCGGCGTGCTGGAAACCACATTTACCGAGGAAACCGAGACGGATCTTTTCGGCGAGCAGGCTGTTCTTTGCGGCGGCGTCAGCCATCTGATCAAAGCGGGCTTTGAGACTCTGGTGAATGCCGGATACCAGCCCGAAGTGGCGTACTTCGAGTGCCTGCACGAATTGAAGCTGATTGTGGATTTGATCTATCGCGGCGGGCTTAGCTATATGCGCTACTCCGTGAGCGACACCGCCGAGCACGGCGATTATCACGCGGGCCCGCGCATCGTGACTGCGGAGACGCGGGAAGCCATGAAGAAGTTGCTGGCGGAAATTCGCGACGGCAGCTTTGCCAAAGCATGGATCGAAGAGAATGAAAAGGGTTGCCCGAATTTCCTGGCCCAGCGGAAGGCGGAGCAGACAAGCAAACTCGAGCAGTTGGGGCCGCAACTGCGATCGATGATGCCGTTCTTGAATCCCATTCTTGCTCCGGGCATGTCCGAAGCAGCGGCCTCCGCTAAGAAGTAGCTCCATTCGAACGTTTCCTCGATTGGGGTCCAGCAGTGCTGGACCCCTACGTTTATTTGCTTGATTTCCGGTATCATCTCGTTTGTGAACAAACCACGTTTAGGCTTTCCCTGCATTCTGTTACTCAGTCTTTGCGGCTTCCTTGCCGCTGCACAGCTTTACGCTCAAACGGCCGAGACCGCCGGGTCATCACTCACTCCCGGGCCTAAACCAGCGGATGCGCCTGCCGAATGGAAGCAACTAGTTGGGATTTACGAATACAACAGCTACAAACAACCGACTCTTACGATGATTTTCTTCGAGGAGGGTCAGCACCTCTTTATGCAGCCTCAGGGCCACTCGGAAAAACCTGAAGAAATTCACGAGGCAGGTGGGAATGTCTTGATCAGTGGCCCGGATGGACGCACATACCTCTTCGGCGAGCAGCGGGACAAGAGTGGAAGCGTCGCTTCATTTTCTTATCTCGTGGAACATTTTATTCGTGCCGATGCCGGTGCCGATCCCGAGCATTTTTATCACGTCACGCCCACAAAGCCACTGGAAGAACTCCGCTCCGCCGCCCTAGCGGCGAAGCCTCCCGAAGAGCCGGCCCATTTTCGCAAGCCTGATCTCGTTGAACTCATCACGCTTGACCCGGCTATCCATCTGGACATCCGCTACGCCCACGACGACAATTTCCTGGGCACGCCCCTGTACACCCAGGCCCGCGCCTTTCTGCAACGTCCCGCCGCCGGAGCGCTTTTGCGCGTACTGCGCAAATTGCAGCCGCTCGGCTACGGCCTGTTGATCCACGATGGCTACCGCCCGTGGTACATCACCAAGGTTTTCTGGGACGCCACGCCCCCCGCAGGCCACGATTTTGTTGCCGATCCAAAGAAAGGCTCCAAGCACAATCGCGGCTGCGCGGTGGACCTGACGCTCTACGACCTGACCACGGGGAATGAAGTCGAAATGCCCGGACTGTATGACGAAATGTCGCCACGTTCCTATCCGACATTTCCCGGCGGCACTTCCCTGCAGCGCTGGAATCGTGAACTTCTGCGCCGC
>CAYOOS010000524.1:0-3411 GCA_964405585.1 uncultured Acidobacteriaceae bacterium
CCCCTGTTTTACTGCATGCGCGAACGCGAGGAGATCCTGAAGATTTTCGAGAAGTATTGCGGGGCGCGGCTGACCACGCACGCATTTCGCATCGGCGGCTTGCAGTACGAAGCGTACGACTCCTTTGAAAAAGATGTGGAGCGCTTCTGCAAGGATTTCGAGCGCCGCATCCAGGAGTACGTGGACCTGCTCACCGGGAACAGCATCTGGATTGGGCGGACGCGAAACGTGGGCGTGTTGAATGCGGCGGATTGCATTGCGCTCGGTGCTTCGGGGCCGGTGTTGCGGGCCAGCGGCGTGAAATGGGACCTCCGCAAGGCCCAGCCCTATGCCGCGTATGACCAATACAAATTTGAGATTCCAGTAGGCACGAATGGCGATACCTACGACCGGTACATGGTGCGCATGGAAGAGATGCGGCAATCGCGGCTGATCTGCCTGCAAGCCATCGAGAATATTCCCGCGGGTCCGATTCTGGGTAAGGTGGGCAAAGTGCTGAAGCCGCCCGCCGGCGAGATTTATCACTCCATCGAAGCGCCCAAGGGCATCCTGGGCTACTACATTGTGAGCGATGGCACGACGCAACCTTATCGCGTGCGCATCCGCCCGCCTTCCTTTGTGAATTTACAGGCATTGGACAAAATGGCGCGCGGGCACCTGGTGGCGGATGTAGTTGCCATCATCGGCACGCTGGATATCGTGCTTGGCGAGGTGGACCGCTAAGGCCATGAGCCCGACTCTCCATGCCGTGATTGCATTCCTCCAGACCTGGTGGGTCGAACTCGTGTCCGGCGTAGTTATCGTTGCCGTCGTTCCTCTTATTACCGGCTACATGGTCCTGATGGAACGGAAGTTGATGGCGGACATGCAAGCGCGGCTGGGTCCGATGCGCGTGGGGCCGCACGGTTTGCTGCAGCCCATTGCGGACGCCGTGAAACTGCTTATCAAGGAAGACATCATCCCTGACCACGCGGACAAGATGGTTTTCTGGCTGGCGCCGGTGGTATCCATGACCGCGGCGCTTACGGCGATGGCAGGGATTGCGTTTGGGCCGGCGTTCGAAGTGGCGCGCGACATTAACGTGGGCCTGTTATTTATTGTGGGCGTAAGTTCGCTGGGGCTATTCGGGATTGTGCTGGGCGGCTGGGCGTCCAACAGCCACTATTCGATTATGGGCGCGTTGCGCAGTACGGCGCAGTTGGTCAGTTACGAAACCGCAGCGGGGCTGGCGCTGGTCAGCGGCTTGCTGATGGCGGGAACGCTCAACATTCGCGCGATTGTGGATGCTCAATACAACAGCGGCGTGTGGTTTGGTTTTCTGGCGCCAGTGGCATTCTTCATTTATGCGGTGGCCTCGATTGCGGAAACAAATCGCGCGCCGTTCGATTTGCCGGAAGCGGAATCGGAACTTGTGGCTGGGTACATGACGGAGTACAGCGGCTTCCGTTGGGCGTGCTATTTCCTGGGCGAGTACGCCAACATGATCGTGGTTGGCGCCGTGGCGACGACGCTCTTCCTTGGCGGTTGGCTGCGGCCGTTCCCGCGAGTGCACTGGCTGAATTGGCTGGATGCAGTGCCCGCGCTGTTCACCGCGGCCGTCGGCGTGTATTGCGCGCTGCGGGCAGGGAAGCAGCCGGTGCGCGTACAGGTGTGGTTCATGTGGGCGGTCGCGCTGGCGTGTTTTGCCGTGGCACTGATACTGGCCGTGCCGTTGGCAGTGGCGCCGCTGAAATTCATGGTACCAGGCCTGAACGGCGCCTTCTGGTTCCTGCTGAAGATCACTGGATACATCTACCTGTTTATGTGGCTGCGATTCACGCTGCCGCGTTATCGCTTTGACCAATTGATGCACCTGGGTTGGTACATCCTGATTCCGCTGGCGATCGTGAACGTGCTGGCTGTTGGCGTAGCAATGATTCTGGAAATGGAGTACGGCTGGAACCGCTGGCTGGCGCTGATTGTGACCACAATACTTACCCTGGCGACCGCACTCTTCCTACTGCGATTGAACGATAAGCGCGCCGCGGCGGCGACATCGGCGGCGCCTCCAGAAGGGCCTGCGACAGAGGATTCTTATGCTGGATAAGGTCATCTTCTTTTTCTTCGCGGGCGTGGCGATTCTCAGCGCGGCGCTGATGGTGACACGGCGCAACGCTATTCATAGCGCGATTTTCCTGATTACCACGTTGCTGGCCACGGCGGGCATCTTCCTGCAACTGCGCGCGGAGTTCCTCTTCATCGCGCAGATCATTCTGTATGTCGGCGGGATCATGGTGCTGTTCATTTTCGTGATCATGCTGGTGAACCTGGATGTGGCGCTGCATCAAATCCAGTTTTCGCGGCAGAAATGGGTGGCGCTCCTGGTGACGCTGGCGCTGGCCGCGGAAGTGGGCGTAATGCTGTGGAGTTCGCGGGGGATTCCCGGGCAGGGATTTTTACTTCCGAATGCGGCGCCTGCGGGCCAGTTACCGGCAAATACGGAAGCGCTGGCGGGCCGCTTGTTCGATGCGTACCTGCTGCCGTTTGAAATCGCCAGCGTGTTGCTGCTGGTGGCCATGGTTGGGGCCGTTGTGATGGCCAAGAAAAGGACGTAGAACGCGATGATGCCCATTGGCTACTACCTGTTTTTGAGCATGGCGCTGTTCCTGATTGGCGCCATCGGCGTGATTACGCGGCGCAACGTGATCGTGGTGCTGATGTCCATCGAGCTGATTTTGAATGCCGTGAATATCAACCTGGTGGCGTTCTCGCGAATGTTTGGCGATGTTGCCGGACAGGTTTTTGCCCTGTTCATTATCGCGGATGCAGCCGCGGAAGCCGCGGTGGGGCTGGGCATCATCATCGCTTTCTTCCGCAATCGCGAAACGGTGATGGAAGACGAAATGGATCTTCTGAAATGGTGATGCGCTTTCCATTCTCGCTGGCGGATGCCGGGAATTGCTTATTCCGGGGGTTGTGGTCATGAACCCCTCCGGCTATTTCCTGGAGCATCTCTGGCTAATCCCGCTGTTTCCGCTGGTGACCGCCGCGCTGATGCTGCTGATTGGCCGCACATTGCCGCGCTCCGCCGTCAGCTTCTTCTGCGTAGGCAGCGTGTTTCTTTCGTTCGTGCACGCGGCTGGCGCAGTCTACCAATTGATGGCCGCCTCCCCGGAGAATCGTGTCTACCAGCAGATTCTTTTTGAATGGATCACTCCAGGCGCGATGCCTGGGCCCGGCGGCTTGGTCAACTTTGTGGCCGACTGGGGTTATCTGCTCGACCCACTCTCCTGCGTGATGGTGCTCGTGGTTACCGGCGTCGGATTCCTGATTCACATTTATTCGATCGGGTACATGGGACACGAAGGCGGCTATTACCGGTTCTTCGGTTACATGAATTTGTTCATGTTTTCGATGCTCACGCTGGTGCTG
>CAYOOS010000525.1:0-1018 GCA_964405585.1 uncultured Acidobacteriaceae bacterium
AGAACTGATCATGGAAAAGTTTCTCCGCTTCGGAATCTCGAAACGAGCGGATCATCTCCTTAGCTTATAGCGTAAAACGATAAACATCAAGCGGCAACTTTATGGCGCCGAATCGTTTGCTACCATCCCCGGTGCGCCGCACGACTTGGGCTATAGCGGCTGCCCATAGAGGGCCACACGGTATCGGCCGGAAGTCGTCGGACCTGTCAGCCATCCTCTGTGCGCCCGGCACCACCGTAGCGGCCGCACTGGTGGTGGGAGAATCTGGATTCTATTGGGACATCGCTGGACACATCAGATTCTGTGGCGTCTCACGGTCCTCCGGCCCGGTTAGCAGTCGCGTGCAAAGAACCGCGATGCGAAGAAGGTGGTTGTACTCCGTCCTTTCAGCCCGCTGTGCCAAACAACTTCAGCCGGCTGATTCCTCGAGTGGTCGAGCCTTCAACCCCGCCCGGCGCGTTCTGAACTCGTGCCGATTGATTCGGAGCGCGGTCGCTGCGTTGGTGGTCCGAACGACGACTCCTGACATCACCAGTTGCAGTCTGATGGCCCCATCGAGTAAAACCGGCCAATCGATGGACATCTCGAGCTTCTGTCCCGGCAGCGGCGGCTGGTCGGTGGTAAAGCTCAGCCCCGAGCTGCTCAGATCGATTGTGCGCCCAGATCCTGTTCTCACGATTGCACGCCGGTTCACCACGGTATAGCCGATCTCCAGGCTTAAGCCAAACCTGGTGCTGGCCCGGCGCTCCTGGCTGGCGCCTTTCGGAATGCGCACCGGATGTTCGTTACTACCCTTCACAATTCAAGTATTGGGCCCGATGGGCAGCCAGATCAGTACCGATAGTGTTGGTTAACGTACCGCCGGTTGGCAGTGGCAAAATCAAACTATCGGTACTTACAGAGCTTGCGAAGGACCGGAGCTGGGTACAAACTCTTACCCATGCGACATTTGCTTTACGATTTATTGAGGGATGAACGAGGCCAAGACCTGATTGAATACACACTCCTCATGGCGTTC
>CAYOOS010000525.1:1028-3408 GCA_964405585.1 uncultured Acidobacteriaceae bacterium
GAACTACACCCAGCAGGAGGCGCCCCTGTCGGTTGCTTCGCAACGCGCAGATCTACAGATCGTTGCCGCAGAGCATTCTGCTAGGCTACAGCAGGCAGTGCCAAAGAAATCCTGGATTGACATTCTGGCACACATAAACCTGTGTTACACTTGTTTACGTGGAACTCCGCAATATTACTTTCAGTCTCCCCGCTGAACTGGTCCGCCAAGCTAAGGTGTACGCCGCCGAGCATGACACAACCGTGAATGCGTTGGTGCGCGAACTCCTGCAGGAAGCGTTAATGAGGCAGGGGCGGGCGCGTGTTGCGGCCGTCCGGTTACTGGCTCTCGCCGATCAAGGGCCCTACTTCACAACCGATCCCAGTTCGATCCCACGCGAAGAACTTTATGAACGGCGTTAAAGCCTTCTTTGACACCAACGTGCTGCTCTATCTGTATGGTGGAGACCAGAGCAAACAGGCACGTGCCAAGGAACTATTTCGGCAATATGCCCTGGCTGGCCAGATGTTGCTGAGCACGCAGGTAGTGCAGGAGTTCTACGCGGCCGGCTCGCGAAAACTTGGCATGCCGCACGCGAAATTGCGCGACGCTACTGCCGCGCTGCTGGATTGCCCACTCGTGATCGTCGGCCCTTCAGAGATCACATCAGCCATTCAAAATGAGGAATGGTACAAGATCTCTTTCTGGGACGGCCTGATTCTAGCCGCTGCCGAATCGGGAGGCAGCGAGATCCTTTTCACCGAGGACTTGAACGACGGCCAACAGTATGGAGCGGTTTTGGCGCGGAATCCGTTCCGATCCACCGACAGCTCCTCGTCGACGCATTGAGGGCAACTCCTCGCGCGCGTTCCATCCACGGGGCTATTCGGGAAAGTACCCTTCCTTGGCGCGGACCTTGATGCCCTTAGCACCCGATACCGCTAGTTCGATGGTCCACCACTTCAGGTCTGTGCTGGGAGGAGCCCTATAAGCCAGCAAGTAGGTGTGCCCAAGTCCCCTGAAGACCGCTAAGAAAAACGTCAAGCTGCAAGACCTGGATAAACTTGCCACTTCCTGAGGCCGGAGGACCTGCTGGTTTCGGAGGACACGCTGCTTCCCGGCTCTGGCGACGCGATTGCGTCAGGAGTGGCTCAGGAACTCTGCTTAAAAGCACTGGCCGCCATTCTCCAACCGACTTCCCTGACAAAGTATGCGGGACACTGTCAGCCGTTCTGAGGATTGAGTGTTAACTGTTTGTTTCACACTTGGGATAACTCCAGTTGCCGCCTGGCTTTTCTTCATACAGAATGCCCGTGTCGCACGAGCGCGTGGGAACCGGGGAATGATCTGGTTTGATCAGACTTCCCTCCGAGAATTCCGACGCAAAAATCACTGTCTGGTCAGCGCTGGACCGCGACCGAGCGTGCCTAAGAATCACATTAAGTACTAGGACCTCTGAGCCAGGATGTAAGTGTCGTTGTTATGTGTTCGATGTATACTGATCTCATTTCGAGTGTCCCCAATGAAGAACTCGGTAGGTTCCTTGCCCCTCCATCTGCCCGAATCAGGGCACGAAGGGCCTGTCGGCGGTAAGGGTCTTTCCGCTGCTGAAGACCGTGGTGCTCTGCCGCTGGCCGCGGCATTGGGTTATGCCACCGGCGTGGCTGTGGCCTTGCGTGAGAGGCACGGGGAGAAACCGGCGCAGACCAACGGCGGGCCTGATCGTGTCCCAGTCGGGCCGCTGGGCCCTGTGCTGCATCCTTCTGAGCGCGCGTCTCCGCAGGCCGAACAAGACTCCGATATTGTGGCGTTCGGCGCTCTGCTGTACGAACTGATGACCGGATCGAGGCCTCCGCAGGATGTGTCCCAGTTTGTTCGGAAACGCGTTCCATTGGTGGGTCCCGACGGAGTGCGCACCGCCGCCACGTGCCTTGCCGTCCGCTGCATGGCTGGCGATTCGCAAGGCATGCAAAGGATATTGACGGAATTGCGGCTCTACAAGTTGATGGCCTGGCAAAGAAACTGGCGACCTACCGATTCGGTGAAAGTCGCTCCCGGCGACGCGTCTCATTTAGCTCCGCCTGTAAATCCGCTGTCGGAGGTATCAAAGGGAGTTCCCTCGGTTACACAGCAGCCGCCGGACCATGTGGTTTCGGCCGGCCAGACTCAGTTGCTGCCAAATTGCGAAGGGCAGTGTCCCGCTTGCGGCAACAGCTTGATCCATCGATCCCGTCCCCGCACGTGTTTCGAAAACCTGCTGGTAGCTACTGGAATAGGCCTCAAGCGGTGCGATCGGTGCCTGTATCGATACGTTGTGATACTGGGGATTGTGTTCACCAAGAGACCCCGCCATGTAAGGAGGCATTCACGTGATGGCTCTCACGCTGTGGCTAGTTAGTTA
>CAYOOS010000526.1:0-3407 GCA_964405585.1 uncultured Acidobacteriaceae bacterium
GTTAGCGCTACCAATTCCTCAATACACTTACGGACTTTGGTTGACCACCCGCGGCGACCGGGGCGAGAGACACACGATCGTTGGCTGGAACGCCAAGGAATATGGCAAGCGGGAGCTCACAAAGATGTCGGCCGATCCGGATTCGACCTTTTTCAGCCGGATTTTCACCACGAACGCAGATTGGCTGGCAGCAATTTGTCGTACACGCCCGTGACAAACCAGGCGATCCGATTACCGATTACATGTTCGAACTTGTCCACGATGGCAAGATCACGAACCGGGATTCACCAATGTGCACGCGCGCTGAAGCTGCAAGGGCGAATTCATGTGTCGACCGGAACAGCAGACCGCCAAGCCGGAACCAATCGAGCTCGATCTCAACTTAGGCGAGGATGGCTATCGTTCTGAACCGCGAGCCGCTGCTGTTCGATGGTGTTGCCGGAATTCTCCCGTGGAACGACCAGCCGCCAAACAGCGCCGAGGCCAGTGATTGACTTCCTGCGCAACTAACCTATAATTGGGCAATGCGACATGGATTTTTGTGCCTACTGGCCGGGTGGCTGATCATGAGTGGATGCCACTCGACATCGCCGGCACCGGCGCCGTCTTCCGCCTCTCAGGAACCGATCGTTTGGATCCGGAACGGATGGACGCCCGGTGAGCGCGCCGAATACCACCATAAGTCGGAGGGCAGCGAACTCATGCCGTACGCGTTACTCGCCAACCTCACAGACACCGATACGGGTAAGCCATTCCTGGATGACATGGAACGTTTCGGTTTCATTCCCGACGGCCCCGATCCTACGACGAACCCACATGGATTGCCCATCGGCCTGACAGCCGGCCACTCCCGTAACATCGGCCACCTCGGGCTTGAGGTGGTGGGGTTCAACTGTGCCGGTTGTCATGTCAGCGAATTGACATACAAAGGGAAGACCGTTCTGATTGATGGGGCGCCATCCCATGTCGACTTACAGGCATATCAATTGTCGTTCAAGCGATCTTTTGAGGCAACCATGCGGAATCCGGCGAAGCTCGCGGCATTGGCCGTCGCCTTTAATCGCACTCTGCTCGGCGGAGAGACTCCGCCGGATGCTTCCACCTATTCCTCGGATGCGTCTGTCAAAAACGCGGGAGATGTGAAGGCAGCCTCGACTGCCGACGGAAATTTCCGCAGCGCCTCTTCACGCGAAGCCGACGCCGCGGATCCCGCCGCGCCCTTGCGAAAAGAGAGCCCACTTACGCGCTTCCGGACTACCGTCGCATTACTCAAGGCTCAGCTGGCTTACGTCGAGAACGGGAAGTTATTACTGGGTGGCACCGAGCCCGGACCAGGCAGGGTCGACGCCTTTGGCGCCGCGCGCAATCTGCTCTTTCCAAAGGACGCCATAAAGATGCAATCGCCTGTCAGCTTTCCGTTTATCTGGGATGTTCCGGATACGACCCAGCAGCAGTCCGCGGCGGACGCGGTCTGGATCCACTACGATGGCAACACGAACTCCATCCTCGAGCGCAACATCGGACAAGCCTTGGGGATGGGCGCAGTGTTCGATCCCAAGACGTACAAATCGACATTGCGGATTGAGAACCTGCACTGGCTTGAGGTGCTGACGCATAAACTAAGCGCGCCTAAATGGCCTGTGGACGTGCTTGGGCCCATCGACGAAACGAAAGCCAAGGCCGGCGAGAAGATCTTCAACGAAATGTGCCGCGATTGCCACCAGAACCGCCTATTCGACTTGACAGAAGTAGGCACGGACCCACAACGAGCGAACAGTTTCGGGCAGCCCGTGTCCAGCACTGGAGGGAAACCATTTCCCAAGGCCGTCCAACCGATTCTCGACAACCTGAAGAGGCAGGCGTTTGAGGACGACGGAATCTCTCCGGCCGACCAGAAGACTATGGACGCCCCGCACGTGATCTGGCGCGCGACCGGCCAATATCTGGCCCGGCCGCTGACGGGAGTATGGGCCACCGCGCCATACCTGCACAATGGATCGGTGCCAACGCTTTGGCACCTGCTGCACCCCGATCAACGCCCCGGGACATTTATTACCGGGAACCCTGAATACGACCCGGAAAAGCTCGGTTACGTGACCAGCGGGAAAGGGTGGCCCTTCGATACGTCTCAGCCTGGAAACAGCAATATCGGCCATGCCGGCGATAAGTACGGCACCAATCTGACCGAGGAACAAAAATCCGCGCTGCTCGAATATCTCAAGACGATCTGAGCAGTCACGCTGCTAGGAGGGCCGGCTTACGCCTTAAGTGAAGTTACAGTATTTTCGAACGCGCCCAAGGCTTGGCCGGGATTACCTGCTGCGATCGACGTGCCAAGCTCAACCAGGGCCGTCGCGACTGTGATCACTTTCCGTATCTCGTTGAGATGGGCGACCGCGTCGTTCAAGCCGGACGTGACGTCGCGGAGATGGCCGAGAGTTTTCTGCAAATCAGTCAGTGACAATTGAATCGCCACGGCTGTCAAGTGGTCAACCTCGTCTCCCAACTGTACCCGGAGATCCTGCAGACCTGCCCTCTGCCCGGGAGTCAACGTGTCGAAGAAACGGTTGCGAAATTCGCCGACAGCCTGTTTGAGTTCCAACGCCCGATCCGCCAACTCATCTGCTTGTTCCGCTGTAAGTACAGGCAATATGGACTCCTTTCAAAAAAACGCAGTTTGAACACTGTTAGCCAGACTTCGGATGGATAGCGTATAGGGCCCCAGTTCCTTTGCGAGTTCTGCGGCCGACCACCGGGAGGCGTCGGACACAAGATGCTTGTGACCCTCCCGGATTTTTTCGAGCACCTTTTGATAATCCGCCGCGGCGACCTTCTGCTTGCGGAGCGTCGCCAAATCGGCCATCCAGTTTTGCTGTAGCAACAGGGCAATCGCTTCATTATTCTGATTCGACCGCATGGCGTCGCGGTAGCGATTCTTGAGGGTGTCCTCTTCGTTGTTCAGGTCGCGCACATACTCCACGCCGACGATCCGGCCGAGGGTATCGGTCAAAGCGGTGATGTCCGAATCGGCCTTTTTCAGGGCCTCGGCGAGCTTCTTCCGCTGATACGCGCTGCCGGCCGCGTCGGCGAGAAACTTCGCTAGCCCCTTAACAGCATCCGTGGCCGGTGCTGGAAACTTAGCCGCTGCCTGAAGTTTGCCGGCGAAGTCATCGATTTGCTTGTCATAGCTCACGCTTTCGTTGGACGCCAGTGAGTTGAGCGCGTTGAAGTAGTTCGCCAACACGTTCATCGCACCCAAAACCTGTGGCGCCAAATCGGAATCCTCCTTGCAGGCGGCGGTCGCAAGGCCGGTTGGATCTGCAATTTCTGTCACCGCGCGATCAGCCATCTTCCTGCGGACGCAGGAGTCGGCAATGTCATTCACGAAGGGTGCAAATTTTGCGGTA
>CAYOOS010000527.1:0-3397 GCA_964405585.1 uncultured Acidobacteriaceae bacterium
CGCTGCAAGACCTGGAAGTCGCCCAAGACACTGCTGAGGATGCCAAGGTCACTTTGGAAACTGCAACCGAGCATCTCCGCCTCCTGGGTAACGACCCAAACAAACCGATGGGCATGGTGGATATCGCCGCGCCGGTATCGGGGGTGATCACCGACCAGGAAGTCACCAACGCGGCTGCGGTTCAGGCGTTTAGTTCTCCGAGCCCATTCACCATTTCGGATCTTTCCTCAGTTTGGATTCTTTGCGACGTGTATGAGAATGACCTGGCCAATGTGCGCCTTGGGGATACGGCGGAGCTCACGCTGAATGCCTATCCCGATCACACGTTCAAAGGAACGGTCAGCAATATTGGAGCAATTCTTGACCCCAATATTCGCACGGCCAAGGTTCGTATAGAAGTTCAGAATCCAGGAACCATGCGAATAGGAATGTTCGCCAGGGCCATCTTCCGCGGTCAAACCAAAGAGGCGCACACGATTGTTCCGGCCTCTGCCGTACTACACATGCACGATCGCGATTTTGTTTTTGTTCCCGCACCGGACAAGAAGTTCCGCCGCTTGGAGGTTGTCAGTGGCGATGTCCTGCCAGACAACACGAGTCTGCAGGAGGTTAAGTCCGGGCTCAAGCCGGGCCAACAAGTAGTGACCAACGCCTTGGTCCTCGACCACGTCCTTGCGCAGTAGCGCTTAGCCCAGGGGCGCGGGGAATCTGAATCGGCGCCAGCTAGGGGAAGCGGGAAGGTATACAGGAAAATGATCCGCGTTCTAGTCGATTTCGCTCTGAACAACAAGTTTGTCGTGTTGTCCATTGCCGTCTTGTTGCTGGCTTGGGGAGCCATTTCTTTTCACAACCTCCCGGTAGAGGCCTATCCCGACATAGCCGATAACTACGTGACCGTCATTACGCAATGGCCAGGGCGTTCCGCTGAAGAGGTCGAGCAACAGGTCACAATTCCCATCGAAATCCAAATGTCCGGCATGCCTCACATGACCTTTCTGCGCTCCGAGTCTATTTTCGGCTTGTCGTACGTAATCATGATTTTCGACGACACGTCCGTAAACGACTGGAACCGCCAGAAGGTGCTGGAGAGGCTGACGCAGGTTAATCTCCCTCCCGGTCAAAACCTGCAACCACAAATCGGCACGGACTGGAGCACCACCGGGCAGATCTACTGGTACACGTTGAGGAGCACAAATCCGCGGTACGACCTGATGGAGTTGCGGTCGATCGAAGACTGGGTTCTGCTGAAGCAATTCAAATCCGTTCCTAACGTTGTAGACGTTTCTGACTTTGGGGGCACTGTGCGTGAGTACCAGGTGCGTGTCGACCCCAACAAGCTGGTGTCCTACGGCCTGAGCATCAGCCAGGTCGAGCAGCAACTCGCCAACAACAACATCAATGCGGGCGGCAGCTTTGTGGAAGAAGGCCTGCAACAGATGAATGTTCGCGCGCTCGGTCTCTTCAGCACGGTGCAAGATATCGAACAGACTGTCCTAAAAACGCAGAACGGTACCGCACTTCGTGTGAAAGATATCGCAGACGTGGTGCAGGGTCCAAAAATCCGTCTGGGCCACATGGCCAGAGCCAACCACATGCAGGACGGGCGCATTATCGATGAGCCCGACGTCATTCAGGGCGCGGTGCTGATGCGCAAAGGAGCGGAGGAGCAACCCACGCTGGATGCCATTCACAAGAAAGTGGACGAACTCAATAACGGCATTCTTCCACCCGGAGTGAAGGTCGTGCCCATGCTGGACCGCAGCGATCTTCTTCACTTCACCACCCACACCGTGATGCACAATTTGCTCGAGGGCATGGTTCTGGTGACCCTCATCCTCCTTTTGTTTCTCGGCAATGTCCGGGCCGCCCTGATTGTTGCTCTTACAATTCCATTCTCTTTGCTCTTTGCTTCTATTTGGCTCGATCTAAGCAAGATTCCCGCGAATCTCCTTTCGCTCGGGGCTTTGGATTTCGGCATGGTTGTGGACGGCGCTGTGGTTATGGTCGAAAACATCGTTCGCCACCTGAGCCGGCGGAAGGATGCCTCCGCGAATGGCCACGCTCCCGGCGGAACCACCGCAAATGGCAAATCGGCCATGCAGCATATTCGCGAAGCTGCGCACGAAGTGCAGCGCCCGGTGTTCTATGCCATCGCCATCATCATCACCGCTTACCTGCCAATCTTCACTCTGCAGCGCGTGGAGGGCCGCTTGTTCAGGCCCATGGCGCTGACGGTGGCCTTCGCGCTTCTGGGGGCCCTCACTTTTTCGATGATCATCGCACCCGTTCTTGCCAGTGTCGTGTTCCGTGGCCCTGTCCGCGAACGGCACAACCCAATCTTGGCATATGTGACAGAGCATTATCGCAGGCGCCTGCGCTGGTGCCTGCAACATCGCAGCCTGACTGTCGGCACCGGCGTGGCAGCGCTGGCGGGAAGTCTTTTCCTGTGGTTCAGCGGAATCATTGGATCGGAATTCTTGCCTCATCTCGACGAAGGAGCGATCTGGGCACGCGGCACCCTGGCGAACAGCACGAGCCTTACAGAGGGCGAAAGATTTGCAACCACTGCCCGCTATGTCTTCGCGTCGTTCCCAGAAGTCACAACCGTCGTATCGCAGGCGGGCCGGCCCGATGACGGCACGGACACCGGTGGCTTTGGCAACACGGAGTATTTCGTTGACCTGAAGCCCCACGATCAATGGCGGCCGGTATTTCATAAGGACAAAGAAGAACTAATCGCTGCGATGGACCGCGAGCTGCAAAAGAAATGTCCCGGAGCGATCTGGAACTACTCGCAACCGATCGAAGACAACGTCGGAGAAACTCTTACCGGCACCAAGGGATCTCTCGCCTTCAAGATTTTCGGGGACGACTTGAAGACACTCGAGCAAAAAGGCGAAGAAGTCGTTGCCGTCATGTCGGGGATCCCAGGTATGCACGACGTCAAGCTACTGCGCGATTTCGGCCAGCCAAATCTGGACATAACTATTGATCGGCGGCAAGCAGCCCGCTTTGGAATCAACGTCGCGGATATTCAAGACGCGGTGCAAACCGCCGTGGGCGGGAACGCTGTGAGTCAAGTGCTGCAGGGAGAAGCGCGCTATGACGTTGTGGTTCGCTACCAAGAACCCTACCGCAATACTCAGGATGCGATTGCGAGGGTTCGCTTGCTATCTCCTTCAGGAGAGCGCGTGTCACTGGCGCAATTGGCGGAAGTCGAGGTGAAGGATGGCGCGTACGACATCTACCGGGAAGGAAACGGCCGATATCTGGCAATCACGTTCAACGTGAGAGGCCGCGACCTTGGAACAACGGTCGAGGAGGCGATCAAGCAAATTGGTGAAAAAGTGAAGCTGCCACCGGGCTACACGGTCGGTTCCTCGGGCGAATACGAAAG
>CAYOOS010000528.1:0-3393 GCA_964405585.1 uncultured Acidobacteriaceae bacterium
CACCTGCACGACCGGCGCAGGGTCCGGATACGCCTCCGGGTGCAGGATGTACGGAATGAACTTGTTGTAGCCTTCCATATCCATGTCGCTCACGTCGAAGAAGATCACTCCGTCCTTTGATTCGCAGCGTTCCCGCAACACTTCAATGGATTTCCTGTGCCGTTCCAGCAGCGGTTCCAGATGTTTCGCCACAATAGGCAGCTTCACCATCTCTGCCAGCGGCCGGTACGCCAGTTCCGTGATGATCTTCGCCGGTATGCCGTTCTCCGGAGCCGCTTCGATCACCAGCGCCAGTTGCGTCGCCGGCTCGACCAGTTCCGTCGCCGATTCCGCCGTCGGGAACTGCGCCCCGTCAATGATGTCCCCCCAGTGAATCAGATTCTGCAGCGGCTTGGTGTCGAATCCGAATTTTTCCTTCGTTACCGTCCCGATCAGCTTGGTGCAGGACTTGTATTCCGGGTCGTAGTACATGTTCTTGCCGGGATGCAGACGGAAATACTCGGCATCCGCCGGCGTCAGAAAAGCGCTCTGGTGGTGGTCAAACCACCACGTCACCCTGGGCGAATTCGAATATTTGAAATCCACGATGACATTCTGATCCCCGTCGAACAACCCCTCTTCCCAGGGATGCTTGGCCTTGTGCGTCATTCCCGTGAATTGGAATACCGCCTTGCCATCAATGCGCTCGCGGTAGAAACGGTAGAACACCGCCGCCGAAGCAGTCCCGTCAAAGCAGCGATCGTGAAAGCACAGTCGAACTTTGGTCATAGTGAACGAACGTGTCTCCCCTCTCCACGGTCGCGACCGTCAGAAGAAGCAAAGCCCTTTAAGATGTACGGGTGGTGAAAGAAAGTCAAGTGCAAAGCCCGCCGCGGACTTTGCCTTCAATCGCGTCCCCGGCTTGAGCAAGATCTCCCAATCGACTGCTCACGCGCTCGCCGCGTACGGCCGGTTCTTCGCCACTCCCGGCCTCAGCGTGAATCGTATGTTGTAATAGGGCGCCGCGGTCAGAACCTGTTGCAGCTCCCCGTCTTCCGCGTACCGCCGCTTCGGAATCCTCCGCGCCAGTATCGCGAATTCCAGTGGTTCCCTTCGGAATGGATACGGCGCCAGCGTGAATTCATCCTTCCCGGCCTTGCGTATTTCCCAATCCACTTCCCCGCCCTGGTCGTTCACGGGTACGCCCTCGATGATGGCCTCTTCCCCACCGCCGAGGCAGAAAAACAGCGATAGCCGGTCTAGCGCGTCCAGCCGCTGCGAATTCGCCTTGATCAGTCTCTCCTCGGTGAAGGGCTTCGTCACCGGGTTGTTCCGCAGGTCCACCTTCAGCCGCAATTGCTGCAGGCGCAACCTCTGCACAAAATCATTCGCGTGGTGCTGCTCCTGCGATTTCACATACTTCGCCGAGTATCCCGGCATGGTCGCCTTGGCCCGGTCGTACAATCCCATGCAATGCGACGCTACCAGCAACCCCGCATACAAATCCGCTTTCACCGCGCGCTCAATTCCCCGCTGGTACAGCGACACATGCTCTTCCGTCGGCACCGTCATGAATGTGTATGGAACGAACGTCTTCGGATCCACTCCCGGCGCCAGTTCCCACTCCTGCCATCCATTGTCGTGTTCTTCCGCCGCCAGGCAAAACGACGCGAAAGGTTCCGGCCGCGTGAACTCTCCATTGCCAAATTCCCGCGCGAAAAATCCCGTCAGAAAGGCGTGATCCGTTTGCCGGATCACCACCATCGGGTCGTCTTGCTGCAGAATCATCGGCTCGCCCTTTGTTCACATTCCATAATTTGGTTCTCTCATTATCCGCCTGTGTAGCGGTGGATTCCAGCACAACCCGCCGTTCCTTCCATCTGGTCAAGCCCCACGCAATCCAAGTATCATCAGTACTACCGGTGCGGGAGTGGCGGAACTGGCAGACGCGCAAGACTTAGGATCTTGTGGGGTAACACCCGTGAAGGTTCAAATCCTTTCTCCCGCACCAACCTCGTCAATTAGCTCGAATTAATCAAAAATCTAAGCTTGCCCACCAACGGCCGGCGGCTATTTATGTGTTCGCCGTCCACGAAAAGCCAGTCTGGGCTTAAAAATCGGGATGCCTCTAACCGGGAGTACGCTCTACTTTGGAACAGATCGGAGTTAGACTTTGGTTTAGGAGGAGTTACAATGCGACTTTCCCTCAAAGGATTGACAATTGCCGGTGGATTATTGTGGGGCGGCGCCATCTTGTTCCTCGGACTTATCAACATAGTCAGGCCACTCTACGGCGCCAACTTTCTGCAGGCGATCAGCTCCGTGTATCCGTGGTTTCACGCGTCACGGTCGTTCGTTGATGTCCTGATTGGCACGGTCGACGCACTAATTGACGGAGCCATCGCGGGCTTTCTCTTCGGGTGGCTCTATAACCTCTCTGTCCGCAACCCGAAGCAGACCTGAAGCTGGGATTTTGCCTGACCTCGTTTAGGCTGGCTCTTTCTGTTTTCATCAAGAATGTGCGCCGGCGATTTACGCTCTACAATTCTCCCCAATTGTGCGGTCAAGTGCGTTGGCCGAACATGGAAGGTCCTCGTTCTTATCTAAACGCGGAACAAGATGATGACCAAACGAATCCTTCTTTTTGCTCCTTGCGCATTCAATCTGGCGGAAACAAGCCGGATGGTGGAGATCGCCAAGGCGGTCCAGCGTCACCCCGCGGCAAACGAAGCCTTTGAAATTCACTTCATTTCGGACGGCGGAGACTTCGAGCGCCTGATCGAGAATCACGGTTTTTCGTTGACGCGGTTAGAACCACGTCTGACAAAAGAAAAGATCGAGTTCATCGCCAAAGTTGATCGCGGAGAAAAATTTGCCCCTGCCTTCACGGGTAAGGAAATGATCCAGCGCGTGGAAAACGAGCTTGTGTGCCTCAAGCGGCTCCGCCCCGTCGCTGTTGTTACCGGGTCCTACGTCACCATCCCGGTGACATGCCGAGTTCTCCAAATCCCCCTTGTTTGGGTTATTCAAACGACCTGGCTCCCTGACTTCTTCTGCCACGGCGCTGGAATGACCGATGGAATCAGATTCATCCCAATGAAAAAAGTCGCTGACTGGTTCGTACTGCGATTCATTAATTTCTGGATCAGGCATGGGTTTCTCAACTCCGTCAACCGGGCTTCAAGACACTTCGGAGTTCCGGGTTATGAGTCGATTTTTGAGTTCTGGCGCGGCGACATTACACTGGTTGCCGAGCCCCCCGAGTTTTCCGGTGTCCAGCTTCCTTCCAACCACTATTTTATTGGCCCGCTCATCCCCCAGGACGAATTCCCGCTTCCGCCAGAAATTTCTAATATTCCCAGGGACAAGCCGTTGATCTATTTTGCAATGGGAAGCTCCGGCACTGCAAAGATT
>CAYOOS010000529.1:0-3390 GCA_964405585.1 uncultured Acidobacteriaceae bacterium
CAGCCTTTGCTAGCGACTAGCCACTTATCACTAGCCACTCATTTACCCTGCGCGCAGTTCCACGCCTCCTGATATCTGATCGCTGATATCTGATATCTCTCCGCTCGCGCCCAGGCTTCAACCGCTAGATCCGATGGAATGCCTTCTCAATCTCTTTCACCGAAAACCGCAGCACCACCGGCCTTCCGTGCGGACAGCTCATCGGACAATTCGTCTTCGCCAGCGCCCCCAGCAGCCACTCCATTTTCGTCTGGTCCAGCGGCATATTCACCTTGATCGCCGCGTGGCACGCCGTCGAAGCCGCAATCTTCGCCTGCAGCGTATCAATCGAAATCGCCGCGTACTCCCGCTCCAGCCCATCCAATATCTCCGTCAACAACTGCTCCGCGTCGCTCGCGGCAATGCCTCCGGGCACCGCCTGGATCGCCACGCTCTTGGGCCCCATCGGCTCTACTTCAAACCCGTTCGCGGCCAATTCTTCCGAAATCTTTTCGTAGACCACCAGTTGCCTCGGCGATAATTCGATCACCATCGGCATCAGAAGCCGTTGCGCTTCCACTTTCCCCGCTCGCCGCGCTTCCAGGTGCTGCTCAAACAGCACGCGCTCGTGCGCTACGTGTTGGTCCACGATCCACAAACCTTCGCCGTTCACCGCCACAATAAAACTCGCGCTCACCTGACCCAGCGGCTTCAAATCCGCAATCTGCTCCGGCCTCGGCAGCGTTGCCGGAGCCTCCGCGCCAGCCCGCGAAAAATTCTCCGCCCAATTCGCCGTCGCAGCAATCGCAGTTCCCGCTGCAGCATCAAACGCTACTCCCGGCTCAAACGGAAATCGCTGTGGCACCGGCTGCAGCGGTGCCGTCGTCAAATCAAATCCCGCACCCGATGCGTAGTCCGATCCAACTCCGGACCCTACTCCCAATTCTTCGAGCGCAGGAATAATCGCCCGCGGCACTCCCGAATTAGCACCAGGCTCCGCAAATCCTCCCGCGAACGTCCCCGGCGGCGCCACCGGATTCGGCGCTACCGTCGCTGCCGCCGCCGCAAAACTCGCGATCGGCCGCGTGCTCATCAGGGCCTGCCGAATCGCGTCCCGCGTAAAGTCATGCACAAACTGCGACCGCCGGAAACGCACCTCGATCTTCGCCGGGTGCACATTCACGTCCACTTCGTCGTACGGCATCTCCAGAAATAGTAGCGTCGCCGGAAAAACATTTGGCGCCAAAATATTCCGGTAAGCCTCATGAATCGCGTGCAGAATTAGCCGGTCCCGCACCAGCCGCCGGTTCACAAACACGTAAATCCCGTTGCGGTTCAGCCGCTGCACATCCGGTCGTGACGTGAAGCCGCTTACCGTCAGCGTCGCCGATTCTTCCCCCGCGTCCATCTCCGGCTCCGTAATTGCTGCGCGGAACGCTGCGGACACTGGTGCAATCTCCACCAATTCGTCCAGCGCCTGCTTCCCAAATAACTGGTATACGCGGTCGGCCAGCTTTTCCGCCGGCGCGCAATTCACGATCTCCTGCGTCGGCGTCGTCAGCGTGAACTGCTTCCCCGGATTCGCCAGCGCGTAGTGTGTCACCAGCGAAGCGATGTGCCCCAGCTCCGTCGTGTCCGACTTCAAAAATTTCCGCCGCGCCGGCATGCAATAAAATAGATCCGCCACACTGATCGTCGTCCCCGCCGGCAACCCCGCGGGCTTCACGTTTACCAGTTTCCCGCCCGCAAACTCCACGCGCGTCCCTTCCGCTTCATTCGCGTCCCGCGTTTCCAGCAACAGCCGCGAAACCGCCGCAATCGAAGGCAGCGCCTCTCCCCGGAATCCCAGCGTAGCAATGGACAGCAAATCATCCGCCGTGCGCAATTTGCTCGTCGCATGCCGTTCAAATGCCAGCAGCGCATCGTCATGCGCCATTCCGTGTCCATCGTCAATCACGCGAATCATTCGCTTCCCGCCCACTTCCGTCTCGATGCGCACGGAATTCGCGTCCGCGTCCAGCGCGTTCTCCAACAACTCCTTCACCACCGAAGCCGGCCTCTCCACCACCTCGCCTGCCGCGATCTTGTTCGCCACCGCCTCCGCCAATATCCGTATTCGGCTCATTTTTTCTTGATTTGAATCCCCAATTGCTCCAACTGCTCCTCATCCACCGTGCTCGGCGATTCCGCCATCAAATCCACCGCCGCTGTTGTCTTCGCAAACGCAATCACTTCGCGAATGGATTTCTCTCCCGCCAGCAGCATCGTCACTCGATCCAGCCCAAGCGCAATTCCGCCATGTGGAGGCGTGCCATACGTCAGCGCATCGAGGAAAAATCCAAATCGCCGCCGCAATTGTTCTTCCGTCAATCCCAACGCTTTGAACAATCGTTCCTGAATATCCTGTCGGTGAATTCGGATGCTCCCCGACCCCAACTCCACGCCATTCAGCACCAGGTCGTAACCCTTCGAGCGCACTTCCCACGGCGCCGTCTCCAGCTTATCCAAATCCTCGTCCACGATTCCGGTGAATGGGTGTTGCGCGCTCACCCACGTTTTGTCCGTCTCGCTCCATTCAAACAGCGGAAATCCCGTCAACCACAGAAATTTCCACTGCGTCTTGTCAATCTGTCCCAGTGCATCTCCAAGCTGCAACCGCAACTGCCCCGCCACCAGCGCCGCCGCTTCTGTCCCCTTGATCTCTTCCTTCGCGGACACCGCCACCACCAGATCGCCCGTCTTCGCGCCGCAAGCTTCCGCCAGCTTCTTCACATTCTCCGCGCCAATCAATTTCTCCACGGTCGAAGTAATTCCCTCCGCCGCCACCTTCGCAAAATAAGTTCCGCGCGCACCGAGGCCTTTCGCCTTCTCCGTCAACTCGTCCAGTTGTTTCCGCGAATAACCAGCCGCGCCCGGCGCCGCCAGCGCAAAAATACTTCCACCAATCTGCAGTTTCTGCCGCGCCTCCGCAGGGAAACAATCGGTCACTTCATGCAATTCCATCCCAAACCGCATGTCTGGCTTGTCGCTGCCATACTTGCGAATCGCGTCTTTGTAAAGCATGTGCGGAAACGGCGCTTTCGCTTCAATCCCCGCCACGGCGCACGCCCGCACCATCACATTTTCAATCACTTCAAAAATATCATCCTGCCGCGGAAACGACATCTCCACGTCCAGTTGCGTGAACTCCGGCTGCCGGTCCGCGCGCAAATCCTCGTCGCGGAAACACTTCACGATCTGGAAATAGCGGTCCAGCCCGCCAATCATCAAGATCTGTTTGAAAATCTGCGGCGATTGCGGCAACGCATAAAACTGCCCGTGATGCACGCGGCTCGGCACCAGATAATCGCGCGCGCCCTCGGGCGTCGAACGCGTGAGCATGGGCGTCTCGATCTCGAAGAAGCCCTGCTC
>CAYOOS010000530.1:0-3384 GCA_964405585.1 uncultured Acidobacteriaceae bacterium
TTTCGGCACGTCATAAACGGAATCCAGCACCAGCGCGCGCACGCGGCTATCCTTTTCCGCCTCGCGTAGCGCCGAATACGCTCCCAGGTTGTAGCCCCACAAACCGAACCGCGTCGGGTCCACGTCATGGCGTGTCGCCAGGGTATCAATAGCGGCGCGCACCTCGTCCGACTCACGGTAGCCAAACGTGGTCAGTCCGTCATTGCCGCCATGCGCGGCAAAATCAAATACGAACACGTTGTACTGGTGGTCCTGCAGTGCCGAAACCAGCGTAAGCAGCTCGCCCCGGCTCGATTGATAACCGTGCAGCAACACGACTGTCGGCGCGCCGCGCAACCCGGGAAAGAACCACCCCTTGCGGGTACCCAGGCCAGCCACGCTGAAGTCCATTTCATCCGGCCGCCCCGGAAAACTCTCCATGTTGATCTCGGAACTTGTCCGTTGCGGCTTTACGATCCAGTAGATCAATACGCCCGATATCACCACCGTGGCGATCAGCGCAAAAAACACCAGCGCCAGGATCACTGTCAACAGTTTCATGTACCAGCGTGTGGGGTACCGCAATTCGTACAGGATCGACATGGGCTTTAGGGTTCAGGGCCGACCCGCTGGACGGCCTCCTCTTTCCGTTACTCAACCATTCTCATGCTTCAACCGCATCCTAACATGCGTTTTCCGCGCTCTCCCTTTTCATCTCTTCCCCATGTGCCCGATTCGTATCGGCCCGGCGCTTCCTGTTTGGCGGCATTGGCACCGAATCGGATATCATGGCAAATGGCCTGGGGGACCCCCTGCCGCCTATTCATGAATATAGTCGACCTTCGCCAGACAACCGTGCGCCAGCTTGAGCCCCTTCTGCTTGAAGAGGCCGGCCATTGGCGCGATGAACTCCATTGGGACTATCGCAGCGCCCTGGATCTGATTAAGCGTTTCCTCGAAGCTCATGCCCTCTCCGGCTGCGTTGCCTTTGAACACGGCATTGCCGCGGGTTATGCATTCTACGTTTTGGAGGAACACAAGGGCCTGATTGGCGGCCTCTACGTTTCCCCGAGTTACGATCAGGAACCCATCGGCCGGCGCCTGCTCGACGAAATGCTCTTCTCCATGCGCGCCCTTCCCCAACTGCACCGCATCGAGGCGCAGCTCATGCCTTTCGGCGGCCCGGTGGAAGACGCTCTTCTCAGCCAGGGTTTCCGCCTCTATACCCGGCAATTCATGCTCTTCGACCTCTTGAAAAAGAGCGAAGCCGCACCCAGCATCAACTCCGGTTTGCGCCTGGAACGCTGGAACGACCGCTACTTCGAGGCCTGCGCCAAGCTCATCTATCTGGCCTACGCCAATCACGTCGACGGCGACATCAACGATCAATACCGCTCCCGCCACGGCGCCCTGAAATTCCTGAAGAACATCATCCTGCTTCCCGGCTGCGGCCAGTTCGTCCCCAACGCTTCCTTCGTCCTCCGCCAACCCGGAAGCGAAGATCTTGCCGCCGCAGTCCTCACCAGCGAAGTTTCCCCCGGCGTCGCCCACACCACGCAAATCTGTGTCATGCCAGGATTCCAGGGCCACGGCCTGGGCCGCCTGCTAATGCTCACCGCCGCGGACGCCCTACGCGCTCTGAAGTTTAAGGAATTAACGCTGACCGTCACATCCGAGAACCACACCGCCGTCCATCTCTACGAACACCTCGGCTTCTCCACCGTAAAATCCTTCACCGCCGGCATCTGGCCCCGCTAACAAAATGGACTGTAGCTCAGGCCTTCAGGCCTGAGGCTTTCCCCGGCTTGTCCCATCCCTCTCTTGGTTTTCTCTCGCGCGTGTGGGGCCGCCTTCCGAGGCCGTCGGCTTTTGGGTCTGTACCGGCCGCTTTCTGAAGCAGGCGCCTTTCATCAACTGACGCTGCCTAAACAACAATCCTTCTCAAGTGTTCATGTAGCGCAGGGCGAGTACGCGAGCCCTGCGGCTTTTCTCCTGGGCTTGCCGTGGCCCCCTCTTTCTCGACCTTTTAAACTCATGCAACCGCAATCACCTAATGTTTTCCTGTCTGAGCTGAATCCACTTCAACAAGTCCCGGAACGGCGACTATTCGCAGACGAAGCGGCCCGGCTACATAGGAAGAAACATGCGGCTGCCCGACCGCATCATCCTTCATCGCGAAATCGCAAGTCAGATCGAAGCTCCGCTCGCTGCCCGGTTCAAACTTCCATTTCTTGATAGGCCCTTCAACTGCCGCCACTAGCAGCGGATGTCCCTTAATGGCTCTCGCTTCAGAAACGCTGCCATCGTGACCAACGGAAACGTGCTCAATAACGGTCCCGCTGATCCGCGTTTGCCGCGCAAGCGGCGGATACAAGACTGGCTCGAAATGGACAATCTTCAATTCAGGATGCCCCGCAAACAGCGCATCCGTATCAATCGCCCCAGATTGGTATTTCTGCCACGCCTTCTCAAACTCATCCCCCGGCAACCAACGAATCCCCTCGTTCTGCGCAGCCGCCGCCTGCCCCAGCGCATACCCAAAACTCGCCATCTTCGCCAATCCCTCAAAATCCCAATCGTCGCGAAACACATCCGCAGGCTTGTGATAATGATGGTCCACATACTCCTTGGCCTGCGCTTCGCCCCACTCCAGATCGTGGCCCTTGAACTTCCTGCCTTCGCTTATGGAAAACGATGGAATCCCCACGCGTGAAAGGCTGAAATGGTCCGACCGGTAATAATGTCCAGCCCCCGGTTGCGCGTCCGGCCGAATCGCCAGCCCATACTCCGCGGCAATTTTCTCAACGCTTGGGTAAAACGTAGTACGTTCCGCGCCGCTGACTTCCACTTCCTCCGGAATCCCAACCGGCGCCAGCGCGTCATAGTTCAAATCCAGAATCGGATCCACGGGCAACTCCCGTGCATGTTTGCCCAGATACTCCGACCCCAGCAACCCCTGCTCCTCCGCTGTCACTGCAGCAAGCAGTATCGACCGAGCAGGCGCGGGCTTTGTGGCTCCCCACGCCCGCGCAAGCTCCAGCAAAATGCCGCACCCGGTGCCGTTGTCAATCGCTCCGTGAAAAATGTTATCGCCCGGTATGCTCCGATCAATCCCAAAGTGGTCGTAATGCGCCGTGTACAAAACCGCCTCGTCTCGCCTCTCGTTTTCAGACGATCCTTCCACCATCCCCAGCACATTCCGCGAAGTAAACGGCCGCAACGCGCTCACAATATGTGCCTTCAGGTGTACCGGCAACTCGATAGGCTTGAACTCCCGCGATTGCGCCTGCTCAAACAGCTTGTCCAAATCCAGCCCGGCCATCGCCACCAGCTTCCGTGCTACATCCTGGTGAATCCACGAAGCCGCTTCCAGCTTCGGCGTGCCATCCAATTTCAAATACGACT
>CAYOOS010000531.1:0-3383 GCA_964405585.1 uncultured Acidobacteriaceae bacterium
CTCTCCGAGCCATCCTCACCCCATACCGTATCAATTTCAAATTCCCCGCATTATGCGAATCCGTAGAAATCACCACCTTCACTCCTCGTTCCTTGCACATCCGCAAATACACATCCTTCAAATCCAGCCTGTCCGGATACGAATTGCACTCCATCGCCACGCCATGTTTCGCGCAAGCCGCCAGCACCTTCTCCATGTCGTAGTCCAGCGGCTCCCGTCGCAAAAGCACTCGCCCCGTCGGATGCCCAATGATCTGCGCGTACGGATTCTCAATCGCCGCCAGCATCCGCTCCGTCATCGCCTCCCGTTCCAGATTAAAATACGAATGGATCGAGCACACCACCACATCCAGTTGCGCCAGCAACTCATCCGAATAATCCAGCGCCCCCTCTTTCAGGATGTCCACCTCCGCCCCAGCCAGCACGCGTATCCCCAGCCCCTTCTCATTCGCCGCATGAATCTTCTTGATGTGTGCCGCCATGTGCTTCTCGTCCAACCCGTTCGCCACCGTCACCGCTTTCGAATGGTCCGTGATCGCGATGTACTCGTGCCCCAACTCCCGCGCGGCCTCCGCCATCTCCTCAATCGAATTCTTCCCATCGCTAGCCGTAGTGTGCATCTGCAAGTCGCCCTTGATATCCCGCAGCTCAATCAGTTTCGGCAGCTTGTGCGCTTCCGCCGCCGCAATCTCCCCCGTGTTCTCCCGCAATTCCGGCGGTATATATTCCAACTTCAACTTCCCGTAAATCTCCTCCTCCGTCCTACCCGCCACCCGCTTCTCGGCCTTCAACGTCGCCAATTGGTATTCATTCAACGTGTACCCCATCTCGTTCGCGCGCCCGCGCAACGCCACGTTGTGTTCCTTCGATCCCGTGAAATACAGCAACGCCGCCCCAAAATTCTCTTTCTCCAACAAACGCACATCCACCTGCAGCCCATTTTCCAACGTGAAACTAACCTTGTTCTCGCCATGCGCCAAAACCTGATCAATCCCCGCATACGTCAAAATATGCTTCGCCACCGCATCCACGTCTTTCTGTTTCGTGTGCCCCTCCGCCATCGTCACCAGCAAATCTAAATCACCCACCGTCTCTTTCCCCCGCCGCAAAGACCCCGCCGGCGTAACCGACTCCACCGCTTTCCCCACCTTCTTGATATGTGCCGCAATCGCCTCCGCCGCCTCTTCCGCCGTGCTCAGAAGAAATCTCCCCGACGATTTCTTGAACACTTCCACGGCCTTCAAAATGTTCTGCTCGCTTTTCTCCCCAAACCCCGCCAGGTCCCGCAGCTTCCCCTCTTTCGCCAGTTTCTCAACGTCCGCCACCGTCCCCGCCTTAAACGTCTTCCACAAAATCGCCACCTTCTTCGGTCCCAGCGATTGCAGTTCCAGCAAATCCAGTATCGTCTCCGGATATTTCTTCAGCAGCTTCTTCCGCAAACTGTAATCGCCCGTCTCCACAATCTCCTTCAAATGCTCCACCATCCGGTCGCCAATCCCCGGCAATTCCGTCAACTTCTCCGGTGTAGCGATCATCGACTCCACCGATTCCGGCAGCCCATCAATCAATTCCGCCGCCTTCTCATAACTCCGGTAGCGCCCAATAATCGCCCCATCAATCTCCAGCAACCGCGCCGTCTCCCGCAATATCCGTGCAATCGATTTGTTTTCCATGCCCGCCATTATATTCCTCTCTCTCCCGGCAACGCCGATCTCCCGATCGCCGCCTTCCTCTTCTCTTGGGTTTTCCCCGTAAAGCCACTCCTCCAAGTACTTGAGGGTGCCCCACCCTAGGTTTTTTAGGGTGGGCTCTGACGCTCCAATGCCACAACCTCTCTTTCCCCCGCTCTTGGGTTCCTCTTCTCTGTGACCTCTGCGTCCTCTGCGAACTCTGCGTAAGCTTTTCTCTTCGCCTTTACTCTTCTCTATGAACTCTGTGTTACCGTCCCTCCTCGCCTATCTCTTCTCTTCGCCTTCCTCTTCCTCTGCGAACTCTGTGTCTCTGCGTTAGGCTAGCTCTTTCTTCTCTTTTTTCAACTTTCAACTTTCGACTTTCAACTGCTCTTTCCCTCCCCAAAACACAACCGGCGGAAGCTCTCGCCTCCGCCGGCATTGTAACTCTGTTCTTTCTTCTCTCAGGCTGGCTTACTCACGTTCGCCGCCTGCGGCCCTTTCGGCCCTTGGACAATCTCAAATTCGACCGGATCTCCTTCCTGCAACGTCCGGTAACCATCCCCGACAATCGCGGAGTAGTGAACGAACACATCGGGCCCATCGTCTCGGCCAATGAATCCGTATCCTTTCGAATTATTGAACCATTTAACTGTTCCTAGCACTTCGTGTCTCCTTTGGACGGTGACTCCTGGGGGCGGATTATTACCAGACGCCGCCATGAGCACGAATTGCGCGGAGTGTATCAAATCGGAACTCACAGTCAATAGGTTCGGGAACCTAGCTGTTCAAAAATCGCCATATTTTCCTATTAAAATCGTTTTAGTACTTCCGTTACCGCTTATTCTTCCCATAAGTTAAATAATATAGAATCCCCGCAATCGATTTCGCATCCCGCAATTTCCCTTTATGAATCATCTCTTTCAGTTCACTCAACCTGTACGCCCGCACCTCAATCCGTTCGTCTTCTTCCGGCTGCGCCTCTCCCGCCGTCAATCCTTTCGCCAGTAAAATAAACATCCGCTCTTCCAAAAACCCCGGTGAAGGGAACACGTCCAGAAACACCTCGTACCGTGCCGCCCGGTACCCCGTCTCCTCCAGCAGCTCCCGCGCCGCCGCTTTTTTCGGTTTCTCTCCCGCTTCCATCCGTCCCGCCACCAATTCCCATAAATATTGTCGAGCAGCATGCCGGTACTGCCGGATCATCACCACTCGCCCATCCTCCAGCACTGGCAGCACGACCACCGACCCCGGATGCGTAATCACCTCCCGCACCGCCTGCACCCCGTCAGGTTCCACCACCTCGTCCCGCCGCACTCCAAACACCCGTCCCTGATACACGATCTCGCTCTTCAATATCTTCCCCATCCCCTTAGCCATCCGTTCCCCCTCCCAGTCTTCCTCGTTCTTCTGTTCCTTCGTTTCCTCTATTTCCTTCACTTCCTGTGCTTCCTTCTCTTCCTTCGCCTCGCATCATACCCGATTCCCATTCCTCCAGCGCCCATACCCAGCCCCGTCATTCCGAACGGAGTCCGCGGAGTGAGGAATCTCTCTTCTCTTGGGTTTCCTTTGTTTTGTTCTTCTCTGCGAACTCTGCGTCTCTGCGTTAAGCCCGCTTTTTCTTTCTTTCTCCTCCCTCTGTGCTCTCCGTGTCCTCTGTGGTGAAAGTTCCCCTCCCAACTCTCCGTTCCCTCTGCGGCCCCTCTGCTACCTC
>CAYOOS010000532.1:0-3382 GCA_964405585.1 uncultured Acidobacteriaceae bacterium
CTTGGAGGTCCTGCCCAACGCCGGTAATACCACCTATACCGCCACAATCCCGCTAATTAATTGGCCCAGCGGGACAGCTTCCAATAACAATCAGACATTCACATTCAACACAGTTGGGACCGGCTTTTCTGAATTCTTTTACGGTGGGCTCGAGCTGTCGCCGGTCACCAGCGCCACACTGAGCTTCACGATTACACCGAATCAGGTCGCACCGAGCCTCGGAAACTTGAGCGGAACCTTCAGCGTGACCGGTACTCCCTACGCCAGCGGCGGAGCCGCGCAGACCGTCTCCGGCACGATCATCGGCACATATCTTGCTCAACAGTGAGGTTGATGCCTTTGCCAAATGGACTCATTTGACCGCCAGATTAAGCATATCGTACTGGCCGGAAAGTGCCTCCGCCAAGAAATAGGGATGGCGCCAACGGTTGGAGTCGGCCTTCGACCCAGGCTCACGGATTTCGCATCTGAAGAACGAAAGCTGGGTCTCGGCGACTGGGTCCGGCCGGGGGACAGGACGCAACCGCACCAGCAGTTCCCGCAGGATGGGGCCTACCACCAAATCGGTAGAGCGCACGGCGGAACAGCAGGAGATTCACAGAGCCGTCCAACCGAGTCCGGCTCCTGAAGTGCGGAGAAGGGTGCAGCGGATCTTGCCGGAGCAGCGGGTAGGATTCGTCGGCCAGACGGCATATATCGTCTGGAAATTGGCGATAACAGGCCCAAAACCTGGGAGTGGCGCGATGCCTCACAGATCTGTGCAGCGGCCGGCCCGCAGATCTTCCAGGGCTTCGTCCGCAAGCGCGTCCAGGCGCCCCGCCGCAACGTCATCTTCAATTTGACGGTCCCAGGCGGCGGCGTCGAATTCGGCAAACCACGTCCTGAATGCGTCGAGTTCGGCGGGCGTGAGCCGCAGGACGGCATCCTCGATCTCATTCACACTCATGACACCAGCTTACTGTAGGCTGGTGGCGGCGCACAACTAGCCTTGGCTCATCCTCACGCAAGCTCGCCAGCGCCAGCCGGATTGCCCACTCGGACAGAGGAGATATTCAAGGGATAAATGAACCACATGTCGCCATTCCTCCCGAAATCCGCCTGCCAACCGTTCCCGCCGCTTGTTGACGCGTCTTGAAACAGGTAGACCACGGAGACACTACCGGCGATGGCGCCGAGACCTCACCTGCACCGCTCCCGTCGGGCAAGTACCTGGCGGCCATCAGCGCCAGTTGGAACATGCCGCAATCGGTCGGCGTGTGGAAGCTGGCCGCCGCAGGTCCTACCAGCGCGGCCGCCCCGGAGCCGTGCATTTCGGCGGAACGGTGACAACCCGTCAACTTGAATCGTAAACGCCGCGGCGTTTTTTGTGCGGCATCGGTACTCTGTTAGAGCTGGAGCCGATGCTATTTGTCCGATCTTCGAGGTAGGCCGACATATTTTACGAAAACGGAAGGAGAGCAAAATGGTGCGCACCAACATTTACCGGCTGGAGCGGCCCCCTTTTTGAGGCCGCACAAAACCCGTTTTGAGCGGGCGGTTGCAACGAGACCGGACTGGCTGGTAGCATAGCTCCAATTGCCTGCCGAGCCGGAAATGCCACGAAATATCGTTCTTTGCTGCGATGGAACCGCCAATGAATTCGCCCGGGGTCGCACCAGGGTAGTCAAGCTCTATGACGCGCTGGAGCACGAAAGACCGGATCGGGTCGCCTTCTACCACCCGGGACTGGGAACGATGGAACCTGCCGGTGCCCTCACCCCGCGATCGAAGTAGCCGCGGTGTACGGTGCTCACCTGGATGCCGCCTGCTTGGGAATCAACAGGTATCCCACAATCTCATTCTTGTTCACAGTGACGATCATCAGCACATAAGTGATGTGGCCGCCCCTGGCTGTGTAGAACTCGACCGGCTCATTGATCCTCTTGTCTTTCTTTTCGATCAGCCTGTCATCGGCAAGCACCTCCACGGAGTACATATTCTTCTTGGTATCGGTGCTCATCAGCTGCAGCGTGACATCACCGAAGCGTATTGGCTTCTTCGTCTTGCCAAGCCTGATGTCAACACAATTGCGGTCGTCCAGCCGCGATAGGCGCTCAGACGCAGATTTGTCGATGGCAAATACGCCACTGATCGTCCCCTGGACGTCCTTGAAATCGGCGATGCCTAGATACCCCTTTGGAAACTGGAAAGCAAGAGACGCACTCAAGGGTGACTCAGTGTAATCACTGGAGGATCGGTCGCAAGCGCGGCATGACTGCACGCTGAACACAACCTGGGTGTCCTTAACCTCGATCTTTGTCAGGTACACGCGATCACCAATCCCAAGGAGCCGGGCTCCCTCGGGTTGGATGCGTGCACCTTTCGTGACAGAGTTAGCAAAATAACCTTGAGACGACGCTGGAATGCCCACTATACCGGCCTGTTTAACGATTAAGATGTCCCCGAAATGAATGACTACTCCGTTGTTGCCAACTCGCGTGAGATCATACTCCCTTCTAAGCTGCTGTTCGACCGTCGGCTGAGGCGCTCCGTCTTGAGGCGCCGCGAGTGCGTATGCCCAAAATGTTGCGGCAAAGAGAATCCGAATAATTACCTTTGTTCGCACGAGCGTGACGTTTCCTTTCTCCCGGCCGAGGTGACACCCAACTTGTTACGGTGGAGGACCGGCGCTTTGGATGAGGCTACCAGCGGCAGGTCTTGCGCCGTTGATGTCGGCATGGATATCGGCGTTGTGAGACAGTGAGCTCTTGCCGCTGACCACGCCTGTGACAGTCCGGTCTTCCTCGGTGCCGGAGACGTCCCGGCCGCCTTCCGACTTGATTCAGGGTAATCAGTCCCCACTGCCCGCGCACCATTTGCCGCTGACGTTCATACCCGGCGGCTCAGTCTTAGAACTGAACCACGCTTTCCCTTCTGTGTCGACCTTCTGTCCAAACACTGCGGTTGTCAGCAAAACAGCGAGTGGAATCGTGCGTCTCACCGACGACGTCCCCTATCTGCAACCCATATGCGAAAACTACTGCTTTTTGTTAATTCCCGCCAGGAAAAGGACTACGCCGACTCCGATGCTCGCACCGCCGATGCCGTAAATACACGCCCTTGGCCGTGCCACAGCTTACCTGGTATGCCCCACCGCACTCGCCGGAAGCGCCCGCCGCGGCCTCCAGTCCTACAGTGGGGGCGCCCTCGCCCATGAGCCCGACTCCAACCCACTGCAAGATCTTTCCGGTTGTGGTCAACTGCCTGGGCTGGTTTGCAGGCTGGCTCGGCTGCTGCTGTGAGGCAGCCTGAGGCGGCGCAAAGGCAATCCCGGCATGCAGCCATCCAGTGCGGCTGTATGAACCTGGATCGTTGGAAGAAACCTCCGATCCACCAAATCGCC
>CAYOOS010000533.1:0-3381 GCA_964405585.1 uncultured Acidobacteriaceae bacterium
TGCTTCAAATCGGGACGGCTGAACGATCGCTTCGACCTTCGTCATCATTTGCTTGACCTCAGGTAATAACCGCAGATTCAAATCCTCGCTGCGTCATGGCAGCGCATACACTATATGGTCATTCTACCTGGGAATTCCAGTCTCTCACGCGCGGGGTTTCCGTGGCGAAGACACGAGAGCCTTTACCGCCTGCCTCACCCGGGGGCCCGCGCGAGATATCAGATTTTCCCTTCACTAATAAGAGGAACCGCTTAGACGAACAAATCTCATTCATGGAATGCAATTAAATTGCCGCGCGACGGGGCGTTAAGTGCATGCTCCATCGCGCGGCAATCTCTGAGGAGCGCTTGCCTGGATCGTCGACCCTGCCAAGCACTCCCCACCTGTAATCTCTACTGTCCTTACCAGAATCGCCTGCGTCGTTTCCGGCAGGACCTCAAAACATAAAGCCGGCTTCAATAGCGCCGCGCGGTTGGTTAACCTTCAGCCCGTTTGTGCCAAAAGCGTCGCCGGGGGTGGAATTCGTAGCGTGAACGATTGAGAAGTCTCCTCGCAGGAAAAAGGCGTCCTTAACGTAAGTCGGGGTCAGGGTGAATGAGAACCCGCCGCTGCCGGGGCCGAACAGCAAGTTGGTGTTGCTGCTTCCGACTTTTCCGCTCGCCGCGATATATTCCGGCCGAACCGCGAAGGATATCCCGTGTTTGAAATTATAGTTCGCCAGGATTGCACCGCCACGCGTGGAGGCGCCCTCAAGAATTCCTATCTTGGCATTCTTCGGCACGTCGGTGTATTGGAAGTAGGGCATGATCATCCAATTCCCTTTCGTGTAGGAGTAGATGAGGTTGTAGATATCGGAATTATTCAGATACAGAGGCGTCGCCAGGGTATTCTTACCGTACACCCCGGCATTGCCGCCGCCGACAAAAGTCAGCGTATTCGAGGCATTGATGGCGTAAGCCAGAGACCCCGTCAGCCATGTGTAGCGGTTGGAGAAAAAGCCGTCGTTCCAGCTTAACGCCAGGGTAAGCTTTTTATAGGTTTCATTGAGCTGAATACCACGATTGATGGCGTTCTCCTGGTTCCAAAGAAGGCCACGTTCGATGTTCATGTTCTCAAAGTCGAATGTGTACTCGGCGCCGATCAACGTAGGCAATTCGCCAACCTCGACGTTGAAATTGCCCTTGACCAACTTGACATAGCCGGTTGGGAACGGCCCAAACACATCTTTCGTCGTTTCTCCGGTTGGAGTGAAGGGTGTTGCAAGAGCAGGAATGTTGTAGGTCCCCGCTTGCAGGTAGAATTGAACCACGCCGGTGGTTTTCTGAACGAAAGCCTGAGCGTTAGCGAGGTCCCAGTGCGTAGGCGTGTCGCCTGCGACATAGTTTCCTTCCGACCAACCCAGGCCGCTGAGAATGCCTGTAACCTGGACTTTTCCAAACGGACCCGCCGAGATTTCGTGAGGCACCGCTGTTGATAGCGGCGCTGACATTGCCGGAGTAGTGAGAGGCATCGGGGCGGGCGGAGTAGTCACTGGCGCGGCTGCCGAAGCCGACAGCGTCGGGGAAGCTTGCTCTTGCGCCGTCGCTGGAGCCCCCTGCTCCGAATCCTTCTCTGATGCCAGTTGAGCATTCAAATCAGCTAACTCCGCCTTAAGTGCGTCTATACGCTGGCGCAAATCAGCAGGGCTCGACGCGGTGGCGGAACTGGTTGAATTCGCAGTGCTCGTGGCAGACATCTCGCTCCCATTTCCGGCTTCATCGGTAGCCAACCGCTCGTGCGCACGGCTGGCGGGAGCCCCAAGTCCCACGAACCCTAGTGCTAATAGACCCAAACACACCCCATAAGTCTTCTTCATAGAATAAATAACTCCTTTTCCGCCGGTAGGTCACTAACCTTCAGACCCCAACCAGCGGGCGAAGTTTATGTTTTGTTTATCTCTGGGTCCAATTCATACTTTCTCTGTTAGCAATCACAAATGTGTACTTGACAAGACGAATACTCAGCATTTGGAATAGAAATCGCCCGATTGGGCCGAATCGAATAAATTGGTGTCCGATGAAGCATTAACAATTCATAAGGAGATTGCCCGTGCGCACGTTGAATGGTGTTTTCTTTGCCGCGTTAGTTGCAGCGACCGTAAGTTTCGCGCCACTCTTAGCGGGACGAATTCCGAACTCGAGCAACCCTCTCACCAGCCCGGAGAGTCTGCCTTCGCAAAGCCAAGGTCAGGCGCCTGCCACCGACTCCAATTCCGCAGCACCTGCGCAAGGCGCGCACATGGACCACAAGCCAAAGCACGGTGGAACCTTCTTTATGTCCCTGGACAATAAACACCACTTGGAAGGAGTTCTATTGCCTCCCGCAACCTTCCGAGTGTATCTGTATGACGATCGTACGAAGCCGTTGAAGGCGGAGGAAACCAGACAAGCCAGCGGCACTGTACAAATCGGGGATTCCGATGACGCGCCCAAAATAGATTTGGCTCCCGGAAAGAAGAAGGAGACTCTGGAAGCCAGTCTGGGAGGCAGCCCAAAATTTCCGGCGACTTTCACCCTCCTGCTACGATTACCTGGAATGGCGCCCGAGGCCAAACCAGAACTATTCAATTTTACATTCACCGGATTCACGGATGAGCGCGGGCCCGGAACGTGCAGGCCTATGCCCAGCATGCACATGACTTGCTAACATAGCTGGCGTATCTTAAGTATATAAATGTTCGAGATACAGCTTTCCGCTGAGGAGAAGCGATACAATGAACCGTGACTGGGTAAAGTGGGCCGGAATTGGCTTCGTGGTGGTTCTCATTTTCATTCAATTTGTGCAACCTCGCCGGACAAATCCTCCGGTGAATGCGTCCCGCAGTCTTGAGGCCCACGTGCCGGTACCCACGAAGGTCCAGATCGTTCTTGAGCGCACCTGTTACAACTGCCATTCGAGCGCAACGATATGGCCGTGGTATAGCCACGTTGCTCCTGTGTCCTGGTTAGTCGTCAGCGACGTGAATACGGCAAGAGGCCACATCAACTTTCAGGATTGGGAGGCGCAAGTAAGTCCGCAAGAGGGACAGGAGCATTTGGGATTAATCTGCAAACTCATCCGGGAGGGCACCATGCCGCCCGCAAACTACCGCTTCATGCACAAGGATGCGTATATCTCTCCGGAGGAAGTAAACGAGGTCTGCGCATGGTCGCAACAATTTGCCGAGAAAGAAGATTCCGATAAGAAAGGCGATTAGCAGAGTTTGGAGAGCTTTCTTGTGGAGCCGGCGGATTTGTTACGCGTAGGCACCGAGATAACCCGCCGGCGGGACGGCGCCACGAAATTCTTCTAGAAGTTATCTCATAAACACATTTAAGTCTTTCAGAGCTTGCGAGTTATGCA
>CAYOOS010000534.1:0-3355 GCA_964405585.1 uncultured Acidobacteriaceae bacterium
GGGACAAAACATCTTTGAACCGAAGGATCGGATGGGGATAACCCACCAGATGAGTGATAAACTGCCTCAGGAATCTCAATCGATCGTGTAGGCTCAAAGGTGCCAAGGGTGCTTCGTCGAGTGGATGCCAGCGCTGGGCATAGAGGAACTGCTTCGAAGCTGTAAGCAGGGAATGAAACGGCGGGTCGGTAAACAGCCTGCCGCCTGGCATTCTGAAGGGCCAACTTACCCGTTTAGCCGCGCTGCCTGCGGCTGGATTCCTGTTTTCCTTTGAAAAATCCCACACGTCATCCCGGAATCTTGACAGCAAGGACACGCGCGGGTTTGGAGCCCCCGATCCGCCTGCCTGTCCGGCATGCGCTGCCTTGGGCACCACACCTCCGACCTCATGGTTCATCCCAACACCCCCTTGGCCACGACCAGAGGTTTTTGCTCTAAATCTCTCGCTTTGACTTTGGCCATCTCAATCTGCTCGGGTCGAAATGCGGGAAGGATGTTCTCTTCGATGATCCGCAGACTACTCCCATAGACCATCTCCCAATCTCCCGGCTTCATCTCCGACTGCAAACGTAGGAATCGATCCCGAGTCGCGATGACCAAGGGCAGATCCTCCAGGAACCAAAGACCATTGGGGCAGCCAAAGCAGGCGTGGAACGATGTGCATGCGCGCCCTTTCGCTTCGCCCGGCTGCGGCGAATCGTAAGGATCGCGACATACACCGCAGCCCGTATCGAAACGCCCAGCGACAATTTTCAAGGCTTGACCCTTCGGCAGGTTGAGACACCTCACGCCCACCTCCCGGTTTTCCGGAATGACGGTAATCCGCTCAATCATTCGTTCCTGGGCCTTCTGGATCGCCCGCGCGTTGAACGACTCGGTGATGCTGTTGAGCACATACCTCACCGTCGTGTGAAGATGCGCGTGCTGAAGAAACTGCTGGACCTTGCCCAGATTGCCGCCCGTTTGGAGATAAAGAAGGGTAGCCGCTGATGGCCGGATTTGGGACAGGCTGAAGCGGGGCAGCCGGTGTCGTCGACAGAAATCTCTCACCCTCCGAAACGACAATCGGGGCTCCGCCCCGGGTGAGACGAGACGGTGCTTGAGCTGAGAGTTCTCACTGAAATAGAGAAAGAGTTGCTTGTTCTTCGGCGGCCCCGCTTGCAACGCGAGTGGTTCCGTGTACTGCTGAAGAAATTGAATCAACTCCACCACTCCCATCCGCTTGCGACGGTCGACTCGATGAAGCTGCCTTTGTTGTTTGCCAGCCCGCGGCTTGTCCCAGACACAGTAAAAAAGATTGTCGTCAAACTCATGGGGGACAAGGCAATCTCTCTCAAGGCTGTACAGCGCGTCGGCATTGATGCCCGTTCGGGCCGCAATCATGATCATGAAAGGTATGAGCTGCTGAGAACTCGTCGGTACGTCTCCTGACTTGTAGGCTTGCTGGATATCGCCGACCTGCTGTTCGGCGACACCGAGAATTTTCTGGAAAGCGCCCAGTGGCAGCGCTTTCGATTCCCGCGGCTCGCTATCCACACCAGGGAACATATTGCCCGGAATAGAAAAGGACGGATCGAAGTCTTCCGGGTGAACCCGCCTGGCCTTGCGCAGGAAGCTGCAGGACATCCGTGATATACCTGCCGCAGGTTTCCGCTTGAATCGCCGCATGACCCGACGCCAGACCGCCAGCTCCTTGAGTACGTCTGCGCTCAGCGGGTTCGCAGATCGCCCGGCTGGCGGGCTCCTCGCGCGATCGTTCAGAAACCGATTGAAGATCCGCAGGCAGTGCGCCGTTGTGGTTACCGTCGCTTTGCGGCACCCATCTTGGTGGATAATCCAAAACGTATTGGACAGGACGCGGGCAAGCGCGGGACGTGCTGCCAGGAACGTCAACTTGATGGTAAAAGGCCTGCCGTCCGGCCTCTCGAATGTCTGCTGCAAAGGCGCGTCTTCGACTCGGAATCGGGTGAGGTCATGCTTTCGAAGCGCCTCACTTTTTATTATCCCCCAGCGCTGTCCCGCCTCGCCTTTTCGCATGCGCTATCCTTCTAACAGCCGATCCACAAAGCTATTGTGTATCTCGATGACATCGCCTCTCATCCGCTCGGTCACATGGAGATATCGTTCGGTCGTGGCCATGTGAGCATGGCCCAGTTCCATCTGCAGCGCTTTTAGCGGATTGGGTGCGCCAATGTCTTGGAGATAGGCCAATCGCTCCACTGCAAAACAGTGGCGGAGCAGGTGCGGCGTAATCTTCAAAGCCGTCCGTTTGCGGTTGGTCGAGAATACTCGCTCGATGGCCGACGTCTGCAAGGGTCTTCCCGCTCGCCCCAAAAAGACAGTGCCAGGATTAGCCGTGTCGGCACTCACGTGACGTCGGCGTTCCATATGGATGTACCGATTAATCGAGCGCAGCAACCGCACGGGAAACAACACCGCTCTCCGCTTCTGTCCTTTGCCCGTGATCTTGATGGCCACCGTCTCCTTTGGGACTGAGCCTGGATCGTCGGGCACCGAATTCAAGGGCAGCGCGCATACTTCAGCGCATCGCATGCCCGTCAACCACATGACCTCGCCAATCAGCCGGTCTCGCCAAGTTCGAAAACTCTTGATGAATCGCCGCACTTCGTGACGCGGCGGAACTTCTAATTCTTCCTTCCCCTCCGTAAGCTTCAAGCTGATTCGCTTCATCGAACCGGGATTCGTTTTAGCGCATGGATTGAGGTTGAGTGGACTCCGGTGAGAAAGCCGCGTCGTTTCCAATTCAAACGGCAGGACATCAATCCAGCCTTTCTTTTGGGCGAACCGGTAGAACTGGCAGATGACAGTCAGCTTGTGATTGATAGTATTTCGTTTCAGCGGCCGCCCGGTATGCGGGCTCGATTCCGTGGCAAGAATGTTGCGGTAGCTCGCGATATTCAATTCGGTGGCATATTTCCAGTCCAGACTGGTCCTCTCACAAAAGCTTAACCAATCCGCGAACTGGTACGCATAACTCCTCCACGTTCTCGCTGAACTCGTCCTGCCACTGACCAGACTCAACCGTGCCAGAAAGGCGTTCGGCTCGGCTTCCCATCTCATCTGGGAATCCAGCACAAAGGGCCGCCCCTGCGAGTCGAAGAACACGTGCATACTGTCGTGAGACGAACTCTAATTCAATCGGTTAGCGGGATGCGTTCGAAAGACGCCTGAGGCATGAATCTGGGTGGGTGAATATAACTCTGCCTCCCAGGGAAGGGAGACGCGGAAACACAGCATGGAATGAAATCAAACATACAAGAAAAATCGCTAAGATAAAGACAGGGAGCATTTATCAACTCGACCCTCGCCCAACACGCCTTGGCCTTGCTGGCGC
>CAYOOS010000535.1:0-3354 GCA_964405585.1 uncultured Acidobacteriaceae bacterium
CGAGTATCACGCGGACTTGCTCCTTAACCCGGTATTTTGTCCGATGGAGGAGCACCTGGCTCTGCGACATTCGAAGCAAACTCTTCAGTTCGTGCTGGCCCATACCTCCAGTCACCATATGGCGTCCCTGAAGCTGAATCCCAAAGAGGTTTCGGCTTTGGAGCCACGGATTGGAGTGAAAGAGCTGCTTGTAACCGGCTTTGGCACAGGCCTCCGCAACTTTGTCGTTCCACCTGCCGCCCGGCGCGGAGATTGCCTGCACTTCCGTCCCGAGTCGATCTTCAAGCTCGCATTTGGAGGAGAGAAGTTCCTGTCGCAGATCGTTCTCGCTGCAACGGGTCAACAAGCGATGTGCCCACCCATGAGATTGAACTTGGTGGCCGGCCGCTACCAGTTCGCGCGTCTGATTCCATGTCATGAACTCTCTATCTGTGCTGATGCGTCCTGCTATGACAAAAAAGACGGCTCTCAGGCGGTGTTGCTCGAGGATCGGAAATGCCTCCTCGTAGTTCGACCGGTGTCCATCATCAAAAGTGATCTCAGGCACTCGTTCGCCCGAACTGTTCTTCGTCAAACTGGAAATAAAAGAAAGGTGCTCATCGAACTGCTGATTTGTGACTCGGTAACGGTATTTCGAGGCATTTCGCTGAACCTCGTGGTAAGCGAGAACGCAACGCCGGCCAACGCGTATTCGCTCCCTAGCCATAAGAGGCCCCAGTGGTTTCTCGAGACTCATTCTCGAGCAAGCCTGCTCCGTACTTTACGGGGCCAGATAGCGGTTCAAACAGAAAATTTCGGCAAAGCGACTCCAATCGGCCTTCCATTCCCCGTAAATTTGTGTAATGCCGCAGCCGCGACTTCATTTTGTCTCGAATACGAGGCTGTTCCGGATCCACTTCCCACGGATGAACATAGACCATAACCCGCTCTCGATACGACCCTTCAATTTTGCGGAATACCCAATCGGTATATGCCATCGGGAATATGCGTAAATAGCCGCCGCCCGCCGCTGGCAGAGTCATTCCTAGGAATCGAATTGTCGTCGGAGGGAACTCCTGCAAGAATTGTCCATTCGTGCACTCGCGCCTGTAAGGGAATCTTTGCGCGCCGGGAACGCCGTACAGATCGTGCCGGATGGGATAGATGCTCGAATCATAGGTGAATCCCTCTTCGGCGAGAATATCCAGAGCCCACAAGCAACTCTTCGTGATAGACCAGCTCGGTGCACGATAGCCGAGCACCTTCACTCCCGCGGCATCTTCAATGGCATGCACCGCATCCCGTGTGTCCTGCCGGAACTCGTCCGGCGTAAGAGAATAGACAGTCCGGTGCCAATAGCTGTGGCAAGCGAGCTCGTGGCCCCGGCGCTGGATGTCTTGCACCAGGGCAGGGAATTTGTGCGCGACCCAGCCGACCATGAAAAATGTGCCCTTCACCTCGTATCTGTCGAACAGCTCAAGAATTTTTCTTGTGTTGTTGGCCACGCGCGAAGGCCAACTATCCCAACCATTCATTCGCACCGAACCCGAGAAAGCTTCCACCATGAAGTAATCTTCCACATCCACACTCATGATGTGTCTTCGGCGCGATGTTTCCGGGACAGCGGTTCCGATCAGTTTGGTCTCTACAATACTCATTCAAATTTGGCTTTCTATGGCAATGCCTTTTCAAGGGCCGGCAGGAAATCTTGCCGGAATTGCTCAATTTCTACATTCGCTGCGGTTTCACCGCCTGCACCAACGGGGGTCTCGATCCGGACAAGTGATCCGTCTCGCTTCCCCGTAAACGTTGACATCAGGAGCATTCCATACACATAACGGATTCGTGTTTCGAAGGGCTTTGACCCCGCGTTATACCACCACGTAACCAGGCGCTTTGCGCCATCTTTGTCCGCCAGAATCTCCTTGGCCGAAATCGGCTGGCCGCGGAATTGGCCGCCGCGCGAGTGACCAGCAGACTGGATCGTCCATCCCTGTGCGGGATAGCACAGCTCCGGGGTGTGCACCTCCAGAATCGTCGCTAAGTCCTTGTAAAATCCGACATAGACAATAATGGGAGTTCCGCTAGACCGCTCATAGACTCGCAGCAAATTCGTGTCCGATGGGTCACTGCCGTAAACTGGATCGAACTTCGCGTCTTTGCCACTCCATCCGTCGAATTCGTAAGGGACCGCTCCCCAGTCCGGCAAAGCCTCCAGCAAATTGCGCGACTTGGAAGCAATTCTCACGCCGACCAGCGTGATAGCCAGCAAGACAATCAAGCCGATCAGGCGAGTTCGCATTCTTTCTTCCTCAACAGACTGTGGACTCCCAACAGCCCCAAAACACCCAAAAGGAATACTGCCACGCCCCACCCTGCGTGCAGAGACTCATTCGCCGCCAGGTTTCCCCATTGCCGCGCAATCAATCCTGTGCCCACAATTCGAATGACATTCGCGGCGATCGCCAAAATGGGTGCTGTGAGGATCAGAACCGTACGCTTCCACCATATCTCCTTTCCATGCAGCCCTATCACAAGCGCCAGAGCTACGAGAGACAATATCGAGTTGGAGCCGCTGCAGGCCTGCTTCACCTCCAGGATGTAGTTCGGGAGTCGCAGCAGATTTCCATCCTGGAAGACAGGCACCCCAAGCCGCTCAAGGATACCTCCGGACACCATGCTCGCCATCGATTGCAGGTACCAGGTGGCTTGGCCCACCGCGTAAGATGGCAGGGGAACCATCAAGATCAGAAGCACCAACGGTCCCGCACATATCTTTAAAATGTCCAGTCCCCAAAGAAACCCAGTGATCCCGATCAGCATGGTAACAAACGCGATTCCCGACAAAAGTAGTGTCCCACTCCGGCTCGCCAGGATCTGAAGACCACACCCAATTCCGGCGATGAGAAAGCCTGGCGTCCACCAGGAAAGCAAAGCATTGCTTAGTTTGTTCTTCCGTTTCCAGATTAGGTAGCCAGCGATCGGAGGAATCAGTAGACCGTAAGAGAACTGTTCGTTGTGAATCCAGTTTTGGAAAAGTATCTGGAAAAATGCGGCGAAGGACAAGGTCGCCAAAACGGCAAGAATGCCGCTCAAGGCGATCGAGACATAATCCTCCACTTTGATCTCAGTCATCTCGCACTTTGGTGAAGCAATACGGATGCCCTTAGCTAGATGTTAAAGCATTTAATTTCAGTGCGATAGAGTTTCATGTAAGGTCGTCCGTAGGGCTACTGGGAATGTTTTTGCTGTTGATGGCAATCTCTTGCCATAGATATCTATGCCACGCGGACTGCCCTCGGCAACTATCAACGCTGCAGTTGGTTCGTGTCCATGGGCGAGTCATTAACTGACTCTTTTCAAAGGAGTTATGTC
>CAYOOS010000536.1:0-3346 GCA_964405585.1 uncultured Acidobacteriaceae bacterium
CTTGACGAGCCCACTACCGGCCTCCATTTCGACGATATCAACAAGCTTCTTGCCGCATTTCGCAAACTCCTCGAATCCGGCGGCTCGCTCCTCGTCATCGAGCACAATCTCGACGTCATCAAATGCGCCGATTGGCTCATCGATCTTGGCCCGGAAGGCGGCGATCAGGGCGGCAAAATCATTGCCACCGGCACGCCCGAACAGGTGGCCCGCAACCCACAATCGCACACCGGCCGCTATCTTGCGCGCGTCCTCGGCAACGGCACTGGCAATGGCAATGGCCAGGCAAAACGTTCCTCCAACGGCGCATCCAAAACTCCAGGCGTCTCCCCCGCAAAAGCTGACGCGGGAAAGCAGCCTCCCAAAGAGCCATGAAGCCCCTTCGTAGCATCCATCCCGTCTGTTTCGTGGTCGTGGCCGCCGCCGCAATTTTCGTTTCGCAAGCGGCCGCGACCCTCGCCGCAATTCCAATCCGACTTGCTCTGCACTTCCAGGACTCCTCCAATAAAACTGCGCAGGCCAAGCCGCAAAAGCTCCGCAATCCCCTTAACGATCTACTGGACGAAGCGCAGGCCGACCTCGACAAAAATGATTTTGCGGCCGCCATCGTTCCCCTCCAGAAATTCCTTGCCGAAAAACCCGATGTCGCCTTCGCC
This sequence comes from uncultured Acidobacteriaceae bacterium, assembly GCA_964405585.1. Lineage (GTDB taxonomy): Bacteria > Acidobacteriota > Terriglobia > Acidiferrales > UBA7541 > Acidiferrum. Next base: position 657 of record CAYOOS010000536.1, read on the forward strand.
CATTTTCAGTTGGCCTACGCCTTCACCGCTCTAAAACGCACCGGCGAAGCACGCGCCGAATACCAGAAAGCCACCGAACTCGATCCGAAAATGGCCGAAGCCTATCTGAATCTGGGCATCCTTCAACTGGATACGGACCCCGCCGCCGCTGTCGCTCCTCTTCGCAAAGCCACGGAACTTTTGCCGGCGCAATCCCGTCCTCGCGTCTTGCTGGGACTCGCTCTGGAACGCTCCGGAGATTCCACGGGAGCCGCCGCGTCCTTTGAAGCCGCCTCGCGCCTTGATCCAAATGACGTCGAGGCCATCACTCATCTTGCCGCCATGTATCTCCGCAATTCCCGCCCCGCCGATGCGGAGCTCAAATTTCGCCAGTCACTCGAGCTGCAGCCCAAATCACCATTTGCCTTGCAGGGTTTGGCCCAGAGCCTGGATGCACAGAAGAAGCCGGAGGCCGCTGATGCCTATCGCAACTACCTCGCCGAGCAGCCGAATGACGTTGCCGCGCGCAATCGTCTAACTCGAATATTGATCGATCAGCAGCAGTTCGATGCCGCGCTGGCCGAGATCGACCATGCCTCCGCGGGCCAGGCGCCCACCGCGGACACCCTGAAGCTTCGCGCCGACGTTCAGATTGCCCAGAAAAAACTCGAGGACGCCATCGTTACCCTTCGCCAGGCCGTCGCTCTAGCTCCCAATGACGCCCAACTTCACGGTGCCTTAGGCCGCCTGCTTCTCCAGAAACGCGATTTCCCCGCCGCTGAAGTCGAGCTCAAAGCCGCGCTTCAGATTGATCGCAACAACCTCTCCTATTGGAAGGATCTCAGCTCCACTTACTATCTCGGCGGCAACTACCCGGCGGCTTTGTCCACCTTCGATGTGATCGCCAAAGTGGAAACACCCAACGCGGGGCAGTGGTTTATTCGCGCGCTTTGTTACGATAAGCTTGATCAGGTCCAACCTGCTCTCGATGCGTATCGAAAGTTTTTGGAACTTGATCAAAACAAGAACCCTGACCAGGTTTGGCAGGCGAATCAGCGTATCCATGTTCTCGAGAAACGGGCCGAAAAAAAGAAATAGGGCAGGGAACACAAGCCTCGCCATTCCCGCGTTTGCCTTCATCCTGTTCCTCCTTGTTTGTTCCGTCATGCTTGCCACGGACAAGGTACAGGAATTGCAAGATCATTTTGATCGCGACCCCCATGCCGACAGCAGGGTCAAGACACTCGACAAACTCGGCCAGGCGCAATTTGAATCCGCCGCCAAAGCTGGCCAGTCTGACGATTATTCGACGGTCGGCTTGATTTTAGAAAAATACCGGGACAACGTTCGCACCGTTTTCGAGCTTCTTAAGAAGCAGCAGCCAGATGCCGAGCGCCACGCCAACCCCTATCGCCAGCTCGAACTTCAGGTACGGCGCGGCGTTCGCGAAGTGGAGGAAACCATTCTCGTTGCTCCCGATCCTTTCCGTCCGCCGTTGGAAATTGTCCGGCAAGACCTTATCGCCACGGATGATGAGTTGATTCGTCTCCTGTTCCCTCGCCGTACCAAGGATCCGACGAAGATTCCTACGCCCCCGGAGGTCAAACCATGAACTCGTCACGCTCCATCTTCTTGTTCGCCGTTCTGCTGCTCGTACCCGTCTGCCTCTCCAGCGTGGCCCGCGCGCAACGTCCCGATAAGGACTACCTCTCCGCAATTGAAGCCGACAAGATTCGCGACGCCGAAACTACCAACGAGCGCATCAAGCTTTTCCTGGAATTCGCCGACGATCGCCTGAAAAAGTTCCAGTACGAACTCGAACACCCGTCACCCAATAAGCACAGCGAGATGCTCAACTACCTGATGAACTCGTATATTGGGTGTGTGGACGACGCTGCCGATCTGATTCAGTTGGGCCTCGAAAAGCAGGACAATATCCGCCAGGGCATCGATCTGATGGCCTCCAAGACCAAGGAGTTCCTCCCCATTCTGCAGAAATACCAGAAGGAGGGGCCTGATCTGGAAATCTACAAAGACAATCTCGACGATGCCATCGAAGGCACAACCGACGCCTCGAACGAGGCGGAGAAAGCTAAGCACAAGGCCGCGCCGCCACCCGTGAGGCGCAAAAATTGAGCCCCAAGCCCCATAACCCAAATCGTCTACCCGGCGGTGAAGCGCTCTTTCAGCGCGTCTTCACCCGCATTGGCTGCGAGGGCCGCCCTCCTCGTTTTCAAGTGGAATTCTATCCGTACAGCAGCCTCGTGCTCACCATTCGCCGTCGGCAGGATCTTCTGGTCGTGCGTCTTTCCGATCTACTCAGCCGCGCACCTGCGCCCGTTGTAGAAAGCGCCGCCGCGCTGCTTCTTGCGCGCGTCTATCGCCGCCGATTGTCTCAGGCTCTGGTTCAACCCTATCTTGCGTATGCGCGTTCCGATCGTACGCGCTCCCGCATCAGCCGTATGCGTAGCCGCCGCGTGCGCTTGAAGCACACCGCGCCTCAAGGCCAGCAGTACGATCTCGCCGCCCTCTTCGATCAGCTCAATGCAAAATATTTTTCTGGTGAACTGAGCCGACCGAACATTGGTTGGAGCGTTCGCGGATGGCGCCGCCAGTTTGGCTGTTATGATCCGGGCCCCAACCAAATACTCTTAAATCGCCGCATGGACCGCCCCGGCAAAGGGTAGATAGATATTCCCGCTGCTGCCGAT
>CAYOOS010000537.1:0-3341 GCA_964405585.1 uncultured Acidobacteriaceae bacterium
AAAAGGGCGTCGAGCGTGTCGGGCACTTCACGGCCATCCTTGCGGAACAGGATTCCGCCGGAAGCGACAACGCTTTTCGGCATCTCCGCGCCCATGAGGAAGTGGATGGACGTGATGATGTGCACGAACAGATCGGTGGAGATGCCGCCGGAATAGTCCCAATACTTGCGATAACGGAAAACGCGCTCGGGGCTATAGGGGACTTTGGGGGCAGAACCAAGCCATTCCGTCCAATTGAAATTGACGCCTTCCTGGAGGTCCAGCGGAATGGGATAGTTCCATGCGCCCGTGGAGCTATTGCGGTTGTACGAAGCAGTGACCTTAGTGACTTTGCCGAGTTTTCCAGAAGCGACGATTTCGCGCGCCTTTCTGTGCTGGTCACAGGAGACCCATTGGCTGCCCACCTGAACGATGCGGTTGGCGCGATGCGCCGCCTCGATGATCTTGGGGCCGTCTTCAATCGTGTGCGTCATGGGCTTTTCGATGTAGACGTCCTTGCCAGCGCTGAGCGCGTCGAGAACGATGGGCAGGTGCCAGTGATCGGGAGTGGCGATCACAACGGCGTCAATGTCCTTGCGGTCGAGCAATTTCTTGTACTGGGCGAAGTTTGTGGCGATCTTGCCTTCGGTGCGCTCTTTTGCACGGTCCAGGTGTCCCTGGTAACAATCGCAGACTTCCACGAAGTTGGCCTGGCCGGTTTCCTTGGCCGCTTCGAGCAGAATGTTGCCGCGAATGCCGAAGCCGATGAAACCGAGATTCACGCGATCGTTAGGGCTTGCAGGCTTGGGAAGCGGCGTTGCAGCGAAAGTGATTCGTGAGCCATTTAGGAAGAGGCCCAGACCGGCAGCGCTGGTCGCACTCTGGAGCATGAATTCACGGCGCGTTGATTTTGACATGGGGGGAGTTCTCCTGATTACCCCAAATCGTAACAGGGACAGAGACAGAGCTCCATCGCTGCATCAGCAAGAGATTGGCGGCGCGAAAAGCTTGCTCTACGAAACGGAATTGACCACAGCCAGGGCGAAGCCGTCGTAGCCCTTGCTGCCGACGGTTTGGATCTCGGTGGCGGAGACGCGCTTTTCGGCGGCGAGGCGCTCGTTGAATCGGCGCACACCTTGGATGTCCACGTCGGCGCTGTTCGCGTCGAGCACGCCGCCGTCTCGGATGACATTGTCGGCGATGATTACGCTGCCGGGGCGTGCCAGCTTCAACGACCAATCGAAATATTCGGACATGCTGGATTTGTTGGCGTCGATGAAAATCAAGTCAAAGGGGCCGCGGCCTTCGGCAGCTAGTTTCGGCAGAGTGTCCAGCGCGGGTCCCAGCCGTAACTCGATCATGCTGGCGACTCCGGCTTGGGCAAAATTCGCGCGGGAAACTTCGGCGTGTTTCGGATTAGCTTCCAAAGTCACCACTTGGCCACCGGCCGGGAGAGCTCGCGCGAGCCAGATCGTGCTGTAGCCGCCGAGCGTGCCAATTTCCAGGATTTGACGGGCATTGCAAGCTCGCGCCAGAAGGTGCAGGAGCATTCCCTGGGCCGGGGAGACTTGAATGGGAGGCAAGCCTGCGGCAGCGGCGGCCTGAAGAGCAGCTTCCAGCGCGGGATCAGGCGGATGCAGCAAGTCGGTGATGTACTTGTCAACGGCGGTCCAAACATCCTGAGTCATGGCGTCCCCTGTTGAGCCCACAAAATGTCAGCTGTCGAAATGCTTCGCTGCCTGAACAGTTTTATGATGCTCAAAAGCAGGAATCGAGTGCAATTGAGTCGAAGCGCGCGCTGCGATTCACAAAATCATTCGCCGCGCGACCATGTAGTTCGACGATCACCTGTTATTGGGACGGCGCGTTATACTCGTTGCCGGAAATTGCGTGAAGGAACACGCCAATGAGGCACGTTTCCCCAATTCGCGCAGTCTGTTTTGTGATCTGCGCACTGATTCTCCTCGTACCCTCTTTCGCGCAGAATCCCCACGGGACGCTTTTGGGTACAGTGCAGGATTCTTCGGGCGCGCGCGTGGCTGCGGCTTCCATTGTCGCAATGAACCCGGATATTTCCCTGACGCGCCAAACACAATCCGATACGCGCGGCGAATTCCGGCTGGAAGAGTTGCCGCCGGGGGAGTATCGCGTCACGGTGAACGCGCGGGGGTTCTCGGAGGCCACGTCTCAGGTGGTTGTCGCCGTGAGTTCGGTGCGCGAAATCAGCGTCACGTTGCAGCCCAAGGAAGTCACGGAAAAGGTCGTGGTGAAAGCCAGTTCGCAATCCATTACCACAGAGCCACTGGAGACGACGAGCGCCGTGCATCAGGCCGTAGCTTATCGGCAGGACCTGGAAAATATTCCGCTGGCCGCGCGCAGCTTCGCGAGCATCGCTTATCTGGTCCCCGGTACCGAGCCGGTCGAGCCTTCCGATCCAACCAAGGCGCGCATCACGGCCGTTTCGACGGGCGGGAGTTCCGGGCTGAACAATGAAATCTCCGTGGACGGAGGGGACAATTCCGACGACTACATCGGCGGGTTTCTGCAGAATTTTTCGCCGGATGCAATCCAAGAATTTGCTTTTCGCACGGCGCAGGCGGACGCTGATACGGGGCGCACCACGGCGGGATCGGTCGTCATCACGACGCGCAGTGGGAGTAATACGTGGCATAGCGACCTGGCATTTTACGATCGTGCCGCGGCCCTGAACGCGCGATTTCCGATCGATAATCCCGCGCCCAATCCAAAGCAGCCGTTTTCCCGGCAGAATTACGTGGGGACATTGGGCGGGCCGATCGTGAAAGACCGCCTGTGGTTCTTCAGTTCGCTCGAGTATGTCCATGAAGACGCCAGCATTGCTTATAGCCCCGCCAGCACGCGACAATTCGATGCGCTGGCGCAGCTCGCATCCCAGGGGTTTGTTCCAGGCGTAACTTCCATTGCCGTGCCCAGTAACGTGCCTGTGCCGTTCCGCGACAATCTCGCCACATTTCGCGTGGATTGGGCGCAGTCGGAGCGTTCACGGTGGTTTCTGCGCGCCGCCAGCGATTCCTACACCATGCACAATGCGCTGGTGCAACAGGGCGCGCTGCCATCGACGGGCACGACTTCGCACAACAACTATTTCAATCTGGTGGTGGGCCAGCAGTTCACGTTTTCGCCTACGTGGTTCGGTTCGCTGGTGCTGGATGCCAGCGCGCTGCATCTGACGCAAACGCGCAATGTCCAGATGGGCTTTGCGCTGGCGTTTCCGTTTACGACTACGTCCAGCGCCATCACCGGATTTGAAACGTATGGGGACAACCAGTTTGTTACCGGCATCGCGAACTTCCCGGTATTGCGGAATCAGGAAAAATACCAGG
>CAYOOS010000538.1:0-3341 GCA_964405585.1 uncultured Acidobacteriaceae bacterium
ACCCCCGTCAGGAGATTCGTAAAAAGATTTGGTTGTTACGGAACGACTACGGGTCAATTAAACCGAGCGCATCCTATAACGAGAGCGGAAGAGTTGTATACAACCTGGCGCAGTTGATGTTGGACGAGGGAATGCCAGGGAGAGGCGCGCCTGCAGGTTACGGGAATCAGGCTATGAGTTCGCGGACTTGGGCGACCAGTTGGGCGGAATCGTAGACAGGTTTCTCTAGATAACCGTCGGCGCCGGAAGTCTCCAGAAAGCGCTCGCGGTCGCCACTCATCGCGTGGGCGGTGGCAAGAAGCACAGGGAGACGGCGGGGTGATTTTTCCTTCAGGATGCGGCAGAGTTCAACGCCATTGACGCGGTGGCCGTCCCATTCGGCGTTGGAGAGGGAGACATCCAGAAGAACGAGATCGACTTCGCCGGCGGTGACTTCGCGGAGGATCTCGGGCACATCTTCGCTGACCATACAAGAAAAGTCGCCGGCACGTTCCAATGCCATCTGGAAAAATTTGGCAACCAGGATGTTGTCTTCGACGATGATGATGCGCTTTTTCTTTCCCTGCGAGACTGTTTCACTCATGCGCGGCGTGTCTCCGGAGGTTTTGCCGGCGTAGCCAAAGGAATGGTGAACCACGCTATGGAACCATTGCCATTGGTACCGCTGTCTAAGCCGATGTTACCGTGCATCATTTCAACGAGCCGCTTCGCGATGGCCAGGCCGAGGCCCGAACCTGCAATGCCACGTAGATCTGCGCGATCGTGACGCACAAATTTCTCGAATGCGGAGTCACGCTTATCTACAGGAATGCCGATGCCGGTGTCCTCAATCTCAATGCGCAGGAATCCTAGTGGGTAATCGGGTGTGGCACGAATCGTAACCCCGCCGCGGGGCGTGAACTTCACGGCATTGGAAAGCAGGTTCAGGAGCACCTGACGAAAACGGATCTCGTCGCCCCGCACCCGCGGGAGTTCTTGCTCGAGAGTTTCATCAACCAGCCGCAGATTGCGGGAAGCCGCCTGCACCGCGACGAGCGGGAGCGTGGAATCCAAGACCGCGCGCGGATCGAGCTCTTCGAGCTCTAACGCCAGCTTGCCCGCTTCGATTGAGGAGATGTCCAGAAGATCGTTGACGAGCCGAAGAAGCAACTGGCCGCTGCTGAACACATCGCGCAGCACTTCTTTTTCCTCTTCGGGACTGATGCACAAGCCATCGAGGACCAGTTTTGTAAAACTGAGAATGGAGTTCAGAGGCGTGCGCAGGTCGTGGGAGACCTGAGCGAGGAATTCATCCTTGATGGCGTTGGCTTCGGCCAGTTGCACGCTGGCCTGTTCAAGTTCCTGATTCAAAGTCTGCAGGTGGGCCATAGTAGCGCGGAAATAGGAATCACACATCAAGTTGAGGTCGAGGTCGAGGATCTTGCTGAGGGCTTGGGAATAGGCCAAGCGTTCCTCGCGAGTGGGAAATTCGTCGAACATTTTCTCCATAAGGAAGGACCGCACGACACCCATGGCGCTGATCACGTATTTTTGGTCCAGAGTGATGCGCACGTGGCGGAAACCAATCTGGAAGCGATCGTCCGCGTAGTGTTCATCGTAGACGCCGTTGAAGAGACCTCGGCCCCAAGCCTGAAGCGTTGATTTGAGCCGGAGAACCTGGGCCTCGCCACCTGTGAAAACACGGCTCGCACCAGGGTGGTGAGGAATCTGAGCGTAGAAACGTTCCGCCATTTCGGGAAGATATTTTTCCATTCTCGGGAGGAGCCGTTTAAGGAGGATGGCGTCGCTTTCGCCAAGGTGGAGGTAGCGCTTCATCTCTTCGATGAAAGTCTCTTCGCGGGGTTTGGTTGGAACGGGGGCCGACATCTTGGGGATGATACCACTGGTCGCCGAGCCCGAAAACCCAGGCGGGGGAGTCGCAGAAGGAGATGGAAAGCGGGGGGTGGGGTGGGGGGAAACTCCCCAGAATTGGGTGATCTGCCGCAGAAGACCGAACAGAGAGAATAATGGTTTGCTAAACCATTCATTCGTAAATAGTTACGGACCTCCCGTTGGTCTGTGACGTGCATCACTCATTTGAATCGGCTTGTCACAGAAGCTGCTGGAGCGCCCACAGTTCATGTCCACTGGGAAAGTCACCGTCAGAGACGAGCAAAGCCAGCCCGTTGCGGAGTTCCGTCGCATCCTGGTGGCCACGGATTTTTCCGAAGGCGCGCGCGCTGCGCTCGGGTACGCGCTGGCGGTGGCTCGCCGGTTCAAGAGCAAAGTGTACCTGGCGCACGTAATTCCTTCCCAGGTTTTCCACTTCGTCTCGCCAGAGTCCTCGGCGGACGCAATTCAAAAAGCCAAGGTTTTTGCGGGTGGGGAACTGCGCCGTTGGATCGATGCCGGGGCGATGAGTGACGTGGAACACGAAGAGTTGATCATTGAAGGGCAGGTGTGGCCGGCGTTGCAGGAGTTGATCGAGGCGCACGACATTGATCTCCTGGCGATGGGGACACACGGGCGGACTTCGCAGAAGAAGTTGCTATTGGGAGCGGTGGCGGAGGAAGTATTTCGTCTGGCGGAATGTCCGATCCTGAGCGTGGGGCCGGAGGTGCGGCTGGACGCTGGAAAGAGGACAGAGTTGCAGCGATTACTCTACGCAACTAATTTCAAGCCGCACGCCGAACGCGCGGCGAGTCTGGCGTTTGCATTGGAACGCGCCCACAAAGCCAAATTGACTGTTTTGCACGTGGCGGAGGAGGGCGGGGATCCTTCGCTGGACGGACACGAGATCGTGCGAGATTTTCTGCTGAAACGCCTGAAGAGGGTCATGCCAGCGACCTGTAAGGATGTCTGCGAGCCGGAGTTTCAGGTACGATTTGGAGAGGCCGCAGAAGAGATTCTCCGAACGGCGACGGAGCAGGATGCTGATCTGCTCGTTCTGGGATTACGAGGCGGGCGAGGATTAGCGGGCCAACTGCCATCAGCAACCGCCTATGAACTGGTGCGGCAAGCGCCGTGCCCAGTGCTCACTCTGAGGTCTTAAACCCACGCGTGAATCGAACATGGAGGAGTGAATGAGGCGGCCAAAGCGATATGTCTTGGGCATGCTATTCGGAATTCTTGTGTGTACTGGGAGACTGAACGCGCAAGCCGCACAGCATGTGGATCCTTTCCTGGGGGCAGATGCCGGCGGCAATGTTTTTGTCGGGCCCACCGTGCCATTTGGCATGGTGAAACCTGGCCCAGACATGGATGCTGGGGCAAACGACGAGAATTCCGGTTGGGCTGCACTTGGCGACATCCGCGGATTCAGCCAAACCCACGTGAGCGGGACAGGCGGCGGGGCGAAATAT
>CAYOOS010000539.1:0-3334 GCA_964405585.1 uncultured Acidobacteriaceae bacterium
GCTTGTTTTGCGAGAAGGATGCCGCTGGGCAACCGGGTAGCAAATGTTCCACATGAAATCGGCGGAAATGTGGGCTAGAGCTTTGTTTCAACTTCAAGCGGGAGGCGCCGATTTTGTTACGAATCAACTGGGACGCTTCAGAAGGAGAATCCCGCCGATGAAGGAAAGAATCCCCGCGGCACCGGTGCCCAGGACCAACGGCCAAAAAAACAAACTGTGAAAGTCCTCATGGGACGCATGGCCGATGTGGTGGTGCATGATGTGGAAGAAAGCCAGGGTGGTGAATAGCACGGAAATGCCGGACAGGATACTTAGAGATCGCATTGTTCTCTCCCTCGGTTCTCGATGTCAGCGGTGAAGTGTCGCACAAAAGTCCCCTGCGCCAAAGGAATTTTCCAACCCGCTCTTCTTGAGATAGAGTGGAGGAGCGCAACGGAGTCGGATATACTGACACGTTTTGCGAGGAGAAGAATGTCGCTACGGAACCGGGTCGCTGTGATTACAGGTGGTAGCCGTGGGATCGGGCGGGGCATCGCGCTGCGCCTGGCAAAGGATGGGGCGCGCATCGCCATCGCTTATCGTTCCAATAAGACTGCCGCGCAAGTGGCGCTGCAGCAATTGCAGTCGGTGGGAGCGGATTGTGTCGCGGTGGAGACCGACATCGGCCAGTCTGGGCGCGCGGATCAACTGATCAGCACCGTGCTGGAACGTTTTGGCCGCGTGGATATCCTGGTGAACAACGTGGGCGATTTTCGCTGGGGCACGCTGGTGGAATCCTCAGCAGGGGAATGGCGCACGGTGATCGAATCAAACGTGATGACCGTTTTCTATATGTGCCGTGCTGCGTTGCCCGCGATGCGCAAAGGGCGCTGGGGCCGCATCGTGAATCTGGGCGCTGTGGGAGCGGAGCGTGCTTTTGGCCAGGCCAAGATTTCGGCGTACGCGGCGGCCAAAGCGGCGGTGGTAGCGCTATCGAGATCGCTGGCGCTGGAAGAAGCGAAGAACGGAATTACCGTGAACGTGGTGAACCCGTCCAACATTGACGAAAAGGATTTGACGCGGGAAGAGGCGCACAAATTGCGCGATGCGCGGTATCCGATTGGACGGCCGCCGACGGTCGAGGATGTTGCGGCCAGCGTGGCGTTTTTCGCGTCGGAAGAGGCGGAATATGTCACGGGCCAGGTGGTAAACGTCAGCGGCGGGTGGATGCTGTAGAGGCTGAACGGTGAAATGGGCACGGTCCGTCATTCCGAGCGAGGCTAGGAATCCCTCATCTTCTTTAACCCAAGATCAGAGAGATTCCTCACTTCGCAGACTCCGTTCGGAATGACGGGGAATCGTTTGTTGGCATGGTTGAAGCCGTGGCCTGACAACGGCAGGTCATTCACAGTGACGGAGATGGCCCGGAAACCCCGATGAAAGCATTGACTGCTGCCGAGATGCGGGAAGTTGACCGTTTGACGACGGAGCGCTTTGGTGTGCCTGGGCTGCAACTGATGGAGACAGCGGGACAGAACGTCGCGGAAGTCTTTCTGGAGCAGTACGGCTACAAGAATACTGAGCCGCCCGGGCGCGTATGCGTGCTTTGCGGGAAGGGGAACAACGGTGGGGACGGTTTTGTGGTGGCGCAGCATTTGCGCGAAGAAGCCGAACACGTAGAGGTTTATCTTTTCGCGGCGCCGGAAGAATTGCGCGGCGACGCGGCGAGAAATTTCGAGCGCTGGCGGGAGCAGGGTGGCAGCGTCTCGATCATTCCGAATGAGGCGGCTTGGGAAAAAGCCTGGTCGCAAGTAGCCGGGGCGGAAGTGATCATTGACGCGCTGCTCGGCACAGGCATTCGGGGGCCGGCCACTGGTGTGCTGGCCCAGGCGATTGAGGATTTGAACCGGCTTTCGCAAAATGCCACGGCTGCGCAGCCGGCGTGGATTGTCGCTGTGGATACGCCATCCGGCTTGCTATCGGGTCGGGAAGCCGGTGCTGGCCCCGTGCTACGCGCGCATTTGACGGTAACGTTCACCGCGCCTAAGGTGGGGCAACTGATTTCGCTGGACGCGGCATGCTGCGGGCAACTGGTAGTGCGCCCGATTGGCTCGCCCGCGGCTTTGATTGAGGAAGTAGGGAAGTCACGCGTGCGCTGGGCTGGGCCGGATGAATTTTCGGGATTGCCGCTGGTACGTGCGGCGGAAGCTCACAAGGGATCTTACGGGCATGTGCTGGTGGTTGCGGGCTCGGTGGGCAAAACGGGAGCGGCGGTGTTGGCGGGACAGGCGGCTTTGCGTGGCGGGGCAGGATTGGTGACATTGGCGACGGCCGAGCCCGCGCTACCCATCATTGCGGCGGGGCAGGCGGAGTATATGACCGAAGCGCTGCCCTCGACGGCCTCTGGCACCATCTCTGATGAGGCCATTCGCTCGGGACGATTCGCCGCAGCGTTGCAAGGCAAGACGGTGTTGGCGATCGGGCCGGGGGTCAGTACACATTCGGAAACGCAGGAATTTGTACGCAGCGTCGTTGCGCACACGGATTTGCCGATTGTGCTGGACGCCGACGGGTTGAACGCGTTCGCAGGACGCGCGGAACTTTTGCTAAAGCGCAAGAGTGCGCATCTGGTTGTATCGCCGCATCCTGGAGAAATGGCGCGGCTGCTCGGCATTTCAAATGCGCAAGTGCAACAGGACCGGGTGCAAATCGCGGTGGATGCGGCGCGCCAGTGGAACGCGCATGTCGTTCTGAAAGGCTTTCACACCGTGTTGGCGTCACCAGCGGGCGACATCCTGATAAACACCACAGGAAATGCCGGCCTGGCGAAAGGCGGCTCGGGGGATGTGCTTACCGGGCTGCTTGCCGCGTTGATCGCGCAATTCGGCACTGGCGACTTTTTGCGCGTGTTGGCCTTGGGCGTCTATCTCCACGGGCTCGCTGCTGAGCTGCTTGCGCAGCAGAGCGACTCTTCCGGCATTCTTGCCGGCGAAGTGGCGCACGCCATCCCGTTTGCCCGGCGGAAACTCTTACAGGAGCTGCAGGCACGTGCCTGACGAGGTCATCACCCGCTCGGCGGAAGAGACCGTCGCGTGGGGACGCCAGTTTGCGGCTGGTCTGCATGCGCCGGTGCTGGTGCTGCTTTCGGGGGAATTGGGCAGCGGCAAGACCACGTTAACCAAAGGCATCGTGGCGGGTTTGAGCGCCGCATCGGAAGATGAAGTGACCAGTCCTACGTTCACACTGCTGCACGAATACGGGGGTGGGAAGAGGGTGTTTCACGGTGACCTTTACCGGATCGAGAACTTTCACGATTTTGAGACGTTGGGGCTGGAGGATGTGTTTGCCGCGCCCG
>CAYOOS010000540.1:0-3332 GCA_964405585.1 uncultured Acidobacteriaceae bacterium
CCCCAGCCCCCGCGGGGAGACGCAGATTGTAGGAAAACCCGGCCATGCCCAGTCCCGGAGCCCCGGCGGCCCCGCGTTTGCCCGTGGAGGACGCCTACCTCGAGCTTCTTGCCGACACGCTCGATGTCATGGACACTCCCGCGCGCAGCCAGTTTCTCCAGCGCTACTTTCGTACCACCACGCATCTGGATCTTCGCGAATCTCAGTGCCTGCAGCTCTGGGAGGAAATGCTCCTACGGCGCCGTGAATTTTCAGAGCAACTCAGCCGACCCCTGTCGCTGAAAACAGTTTTGATGGATGTACTTTCTTCCGCGGGACTGATCCGCGTTCCCGTTGTGCTGGAATATGACGACTACAAGAAGCTCCAGGTGAATGCCGTCACCGATCCCCTCACCGGCCTCTACAATCGTCGTCTGTTCGCGGAGTCTTTCGAAAAAGAGCTCAATCGCGCTCGCCGCTACGGTCTTCCACTTGGCATCGTCATCCTGGACTTGCACCGTTTCAAGGAAGTGAATGACAAGTACGGACATCCTCGAGGTGACGAGGTCCTCCGCGCCGCTGCCGCCACTCTGCAAAAAGCTCTGCGCACTTCAGACTCCGCTTTCCGCATTGGCGGCGATGAATTCGCACTACTGCTGCCCCAAACCGATGCCGCTCAAGCCTTGGCTCTCAGCCGCCGCATTGAAACCGTCTTTGCCGAAACTCTGCGCCCTTTGCAACTCACTTTCCCCGTGACCATGGATCACGGCGTTGCTAACTTTCCGCAGGACGGCGATCAGTCCGATCAGTTGGTTCGCGTTGCTGATGAGCGCCTCTATCGCCTGAAGCATGCTAATCACTCGCGTACCGCCAGCGGCTCAGCGCTCCCCGCGGTTCAACCCACGACAGTTCCTCCCACGGTGCCAGCCACGCCAATCTCCATCGCTGCTGGCCGGCCGGGTGAAAAAACCTCAGCCGATTTCGCCGGCGCTTCTTCCCTCGCCGCGCGTTCCCTCACCACGCAAACTCCCCCTGCTCTCGAAACTCCGTCCTCTTACGCGATTCAGCGAAAAGCCGAACGCGTTTCCATGATCGGCACAAATGCCTACGCCATCATTGGCGAGGAAGGCGCTCGCCGCGCCCGTGTGTTGGACCTCGGTTTCGGCGGTGTCGCGCTCGAGTTTGAGCAGCCCGAAGAGCTTCCGGAGAGCCTCCTGGCCATTCTTCATGTCCCAATTCTTCCCCCCGTCCGTGTCTATCTGAAGCCGGTCTGGTCCCGCCGTACGGCGGAAGGCACCTTCCGTTTCGGTTGCCACTTCGTTTCCTGAGCCTGGAACCTCCGCCGCGGCGTCTGAAGTTCCCCTTCGAAGGGTTATTTCTGCAATTGACACATACTCTCTCTCTGCAAGCGTGTTTCACTTCATCCTGAATCAACTCAATCCTGCGATTATCGAATTCCCGCACTGTCCGTTGGTACAGGTTTGACCAGGTCTTCCCCTGTCCCACAACTGTACCGGGGACAGGTTGTCTGTGCAGGTGTATCAAAGCTATTTTTCACTGGTGAACCTGAGGGGGTTCGTTTCCGCAGTGCTATTCCACCGTCCATCGGCTTTCGCAGTTCGTGGGCACGCGCTGCTTGCCTGCTTTGCTGGCCTGTCACTCCTTGTTGCCGGTTGCGCTAGTTACGGCCCGCATGCACCACTCCCTGAGCCAAACATTGCTCTATCCGCCCTCAGCTTCAATTTCAAAACGGTCGTCGTTGGCCAGAGCGCTACGCAAAGCCTCCAACTCACGAACTCCGGCAATGCGCCATTGCAGATCACTTCAATTTCGCTCTCCAACAAAGAATTCGCCATCAGCGGCCCCTCTCTTCCCCGTACGCTGCTGCCTGCCATCACTCTCGACTACACTTTGGCCTTTAGCCCTACGACTGCCGGAAACGCCTCGGCTTCCCTGACAATCAAGAGCAATGCTCCGCAATCCCTTCCCGCCATTTCCCTCGCGGGCGTCGCGGAAAAGGTCGTTGTCTCCTTGCAGGTCACACCTTCTTCGATCAGTTTCGGTAACCAGAATGTGCAAAGCACATCCACCAAGAACGTCACCGTGCAAAACACTGGCGACGTTAGCATCATCATCAGCGGTGTAACCTCGGTTGGCTCCGGTTTCGGTTACTCTGGTTTTTCACCAGGAGTTTCGCTTTCGCCTAATCAGCAAATCACCTTTCAGGTTTGGTTCCGTCCACAGTCGGGTGGCGCTGCCATCGGCACAGTGTCCATATTGAGCCCGAGTCTCCCCTCGCCCGATTCTGTGTCCCTCTCTGGTGACGGGATTAGCGCCACAACCACGCCAACTCCTCCACCTCCACCGCCACCTCCACCGCCGCCACCTACCCAGTACACGGTTCATCTCATTTGGGACGCCAGTTCCAGCGCAGTCGCTGGTTATCGTGTCTATCGCAGCACGACCTCTGGCTCGTCCTATAGCCCTCTTTTTTCCACACCTCTTAACGCACTCGCCTACAGCGATTCCACCGTAACGGATTCGAGCACCTACTACTACGTGGTCACTTCCGTGGACTCGAACGGTGTCGAGAGTACCTACTCGAATCAAGCCACCGCCAGCGTTCCTGCATCGTAGCTCCCTCCAACTGATTCTGAACGCCTGAGCCACTGGTTTTGCGTTCCGGTGAAAATCCCGTATAATTACAGATTGTCTCGTGACCTAGCGACGCGGCTGTGACCCGCACCATCGGTTCCCGCGCAGACCGGCCACGATAGATTGGAGAATCAATGAAACCCGGGATCCACCCCGATTACCACCACGTTACCGTCCATTGTGCTTGCGGGAGTACTTTCCAGACGCGTTCGACCGTCAAGGGAGACATGCTGCGCGTGGAAATATGCTCCAGTTGCCATCCTTTCTTCACCGGCAAGCAGAAACTTGTGGACACTGCTGGTCGCGTCGAACGCTTCCAGAAGAAGTACGCCAACGCCGCCGTCAAGAAGTAACCTCACGGCTTAGACTTGCTTATGCCCCGCGGACCGGCTATTGCCCGGTCCGCTTTCTTTTCTACTCCGCGCCAATAAATCACCCACTCCATTTTTGTGCCTCTCGCCCTTCTCACTCCGTGTAAAATCAATCCTCAACGTGGCCACGCAATCTCCCATGTTCGATGGTGTTCCTGCCTCCGAGTCTGTCGAGACGGCTGCTCCTCGCATCACCCTCCGCAACGCATTTGCCCATCCATTCGACTCCGCCATCGCCGCCGCGCGTACCTGCTACTCTTCCCGGCTCATCACTCCGGAAGAAATCACCGACAAGCAGCGGCTCAACATTGGCGCTGCCACCTTCTA
>CAYOOS010000541.1:0-3331 GCA_964405585.1 uncultured Acidobacteriaceae bacterium
TGACAAGGAACTGACTCACCATCTGATAGGGGCGGCGATTGCAGTCCATCGCGAACTCGGCCCGGGCCTTCTCGAGGCTGTGTACGAAGAATGTCTGTGTTATGAGATTTCTCTCCTGAACATCCCTTTCGAGCGCCAGAAGCCCATCCCGGTCATCTATCGTGGAAACAAACTGGATTGTGGCTATCGTGCAGACATCGTCGTCCTCGATCGCGTTATTATTGAAATCAAGGCAATTGCGTCGGTTGCGTCAATCCACGATGCAGTTATGCTGACTTACTTGCGGCTTTCTGGATGCCACATCGGCCTGTTAATCAATTTCCATTCGGCCGCCCTGAAAGACGGCGTTCATAGATACGTTTGGAATTACAATCCTATGGAGAAAGAATCCGAACGCAGAGACACAGAGGTCACAGAGAAATGCCTGACAAGAAAATCCGCGTCCTGATCGCCAAGCCCGGCCTCGACGGCCACGACCGCGGCGCCAAGATAATCGCCCGCGCCCTTCGCGACGCCGGCATGGAAGTCATCTACACCGGCCTGCGTCAAACCCCCGAAATGATCGCCTCCGCCGCCCTCCAGGAAGATGTCGACGTAATCGGCCTCTCCATCCTCTCCGGCGCCCACAACACCATCTGCCCCAACCTGATGAAACTCCTCCACGAAAAAAACATGACCGACGTCTCCGTCTTAGTCGGCGGCATAATCCCCGAAGCCGACATCCCCGCCCTTAAACAATCCGGCATAGCCGCGGTCTTCCCTCCCGGCACCTCCACCCAAGACATAGTCAATTTCATCCACGATCTCCCCGTCCGCGCCTAGCCGACCCTCACTCCGTCACCCTGTAGCTCACCCCTTAAGGGGTGAGGCTTTCCCGTCCGGAATAACGCAACTCAACATCCCGCGATCATCGGAATAGTTATAGGACAGGAAGCTTCTTGAAAAGTTGCTCTTTCGCGATGCGCCACAAGGGCACTTCTTGATTTCTAAGACAGGGCAACATTGGGATTGCATCATATCCGTTCGCGGCCTGAGGACGGGTTCCAACCGCCCACGAATTAAAGAATACAAGGTGCCAGGATTTGTCATTTCCGTGGGCAAAGTCTAGTTCTACAGGGCCCCCACCAACCCGGTACTGGAGAACTCGGTTAACTGGATTTCCCATGAAGTCGGAATCGATTTTGTCTGAATCTGGCTCTCCACAACTAACAATGAGTTTCTCGGGCGTCAATTCTCTCAGAACTCTCAAGCCTTCTCTCTGACTTGTCACTTCTCTCCAATGGGAGAAGAGAGCCAAAACGATGAGCGCGGACACGGCCAATGCACCCATCCCCACAATTCTGAACGTCCGCATCCTCACACCTTTCTCAGTCCCGCAATATCCGTGGAGTCTCCGTTCCCTCTGCGGCCCCTCCGTTACCTCTGTGGTGAGCTTTTCTCTTTTCCCTCTTCTTCTCTGCGAACTCTGCGTCCTCTGTGTAAGCTTTTCTCTTTCTATTTCCCCATCTCCCTCTCAAACTTCACCCGCGTATAAAGCACCCGAAACCCCTGCCGAACAATATTTCTCTGCGACACGCTCCCCGGCTGCGCCATGCTCACCCCCATCGAGCATCCCGCCTCCGCCGCTCTCCGCAATCGCGCCCGCAGCAGCGCCGTTTGCACGCCTCGCCTCCGGAAATCCGGCAACGTGCTAGCCCCAAACAATCCCGCCACCTTCTCTCTCAACGCCAGCGTAGCCCCGCCCGCCACTCGCCCATCCACCCGAGCCAAATAGCACTCCGAATTCTTCCCCATCGCGAACAGTTTCATCACCTCCAAAATCTCCGCCGTAACAGGAAAATGTTCCGCGAATCCCTGCGCCACCGTCAACGTCCACAAATCTATCTCGCCCGGCCCCACCTGACGCACTTCCACTCCTTCCACTGCCTTCCACCGCTCATCCTCCGCGATCCCTCGCACCATCACATTCGTAAATTCGCTGACGTGATACCCGCGCTCCTTATAGTGTTCCAGCAGCGTCGCATCCGCCATCGGGCAAGTCTCCACCCGCACCGCCTCATTCCTCGAAAAATAAAACTCTTCCAGTCGGTCAAACTCTTCTCGACTCACCGGCCCATTCAACCCCAGCCCCACCGCCTGCGTCACCGGCGAATTCGCCCCGCAATACACCGCATATCCGCCCGCAATCGTCTCCACCGCGCTCACAGACTCCGCCTGCATCGCCTTCATCATCCGCGCGCAAGTCACCGCCGCTTCGCCTTCCGCCAGCTCAATCTCCCGCGCCAGCTCCATATCCAATAAAGGCGTATCCATCCTCCGAGTGTACCGCACTCGTTTCTTCCCTCGTCCTCGTGTAACGATCAACTCTCTCCTCCACTTTCCTTTACTTCTTCCGGCTCTTCGATTTCCTTCACTTCCTTTGCTTCCTTCACTTCCTTATCTTCCTTTCCTTCCCCTTCCGATATCTGTGACCCCCGTTCCCCTACCCTGTGTCCCCCATCCCCCGATCCCGTCCCCGTGTCTCATTCACCTGTACCTCACCCCTTCAGGGGTGAGGCTTTCCAAAACCTCACCAACCAACTCCACCCTCCCGGCCTTCCTCTTCTCTGCGAACTCTGCGTCCTCTGTGATCTCTGTGTAAGCTTTTTCTCTGCTTCTTTGCTTCTGTACCTCTTTGCTTCTCCACCTCTTTGCTTCGTATACTGAATCGTCTCCAATCTCCACCCGAGGTCCACCGTGCCCGTCCTGAAATCCTCCATCAACACCAAGTCCTCCGACTTCCAAAAAAATTCCACACGCCTCGTCGAACTCCTCACCTCCTACAAGAACGAGGAAGAGCAAATCCTCCAAGGCGGCGGCTCCAAAGCCATCGAATCCCAGCACAAAAAATCCCGCTTAACCGCCCGCGAACGCATCGCCGCCCTGATCGATCCCGGCACGCACTTCTTCGAGCTCGGCCTCTACGCCGCCTACGAAATGTACGAGGAATGGGGCGGCGCCCCCGCCGCCGGCACAATCACTGGCCTGGGCCGCGTCAGCGGCCGCATGTTCATGCTAATCGCCAACGACGCCACCGTAAAAGCAGGCGCTTTCTTCCCCATGACCGCCAAAAAGGTCATTCGCGCCCAAAACATCGCCATCGACAACCGCATCCCCACCATCTACCTGGTCGATTCCGCCGGCGTCTTTCTTCCTCTCCAGGAAGACGTTTTCCCCGACACCGACGATTTCGGCCGCGTCTTCCGCAACAACGCCGTGATGAGCGCCATGCGCATCCCGCAGATCACCGCGATCATGGGCATGTGCGTGGCGGGCGGCGCGTACCTGCCGG